>NZ_DASWTD010000390.1:0-2120 GCF_036402335.1 Sphingopyxis sp.
GGCCATGCCGCCGCCGTGCGCCAGCGCCTGCTGCCGCATCCCGCGCGACAGCAGCACGAAATTGATCGCCTGCGCGACGAACAGCATCACCGCGACGGCGAAGACGAGCTGGCCGATCAGGCTCTTGGGCCACAGGCGCAGCTTCACGCCGCGGGCCCGATCCGCTTGACTTCGCAGGCCAGCGTATAGCCCCCGCCCCACACCGTCTTGACGATCTGCGGATGCGCGGCGTCGACCTCGATCTTCTTGCGGAGGCGGCTGACCAGATTGTCGATCGCGCGATCGAAAATATCGGCCTCGCGCCCGCGCACCATGTCGAGCAGCCGGTCGCGGCTCATCACCTGCCGCGGATGACGCACCAGCGCATGGAGCAGATGATATTCGCCCGACGACAACGCGACCTCGTTGCCCTCGCCATCGACCAGCACGCGTTCGACCTCGCGCAGCACCCAGTCGCCAAAGGCGTAAGCGGTGCCGCCCGGATCGAGCGCCCGGCCACCCTGCTGCGTCCGGCGCAATACGGTGCGGATACGCGCAACGAGCTCGCGCGGGTTAAAGGGTTTGACCACATAATCGTCGGCACCGATTTCCAGTCCGACGATCCGTTCGGTATCCTCGGCCCGCGCGGTCAGCAGGATGACAGGGATGCTGCTCGTCTCGCGCAAATGACGGGTCAGCGACAGGCCATCCTCGCCGGGCATCATGATGTCGCTGACTACCAGGTCGATGCCCTGCGCGCGCAGCACCGATCGCGCTTCGGCGGCGCTCGCGGCGTCGGTGACGGCGAAGCCCTGCGCGGTCAGATATTCACCCAGCGGCTCCCGGATCGACGGTTCGTCGTCGATCAGCAGGATGCGGGGCGTGTCGCTATCGGTCATCGGATTTCCGTCAAAAAGGATGCTAGTTCGCCCACCGGCCGCAGGGGCCGATGGGCGATAGCTGGCAGGGACCGGCAACAAAGGCAATGCCGGGAGGGGGAGGAAGGCCCTGCGTTTTGCCGCCGGGTCCCTGCCAAATGGCTTACTGGTTCGCGGGAGCGGCCGGAGCGGCACCGCGCTTCGCGCGCCATGCGCCGCGCTGCGCCTGCCGTTCCTCGGCGGTCACCTGACCATCCTTGTTCGCATCGGCGGCGTCGAAGCGTGCGAGCGCCGCGGTCTGGAACTCGGCCTCGCTGATGGCCTTGTCGCCGTTGGTATCGGCCTTGCCCATCATGCGGCCACCCATGCCATGGTGCCCGCCGCGCTTGCCGCGATGGCCGCGCATTCCGTCGCGCTTGCCTTCGGCTCCACCCGCAGCGGCGCGCTGTTCCTTGCGTTCGGCACGCTTCGCGGCGCGGTCGGCACCATGCTGGTCCCATTCGGCCTTGCTGACGCTGCCGTCCGAATTGGCGTCGAGCGACGCAAAGCGCTTCGCCTGCATTTCGGCCTGCCGGGCGGCGCGGTCGGCGGCGTCGAGCTTGCCGTCCTTGTTGACGTCCATCTTGGCAAAGCGCGCGGTCGCGGCCGCCTGCGCCTCGGTGCGGGTCAGCACGCCATTGCCGTCGGCGTCGCCCTTGGCAGCGCCGCCGGGAGCGGCGAGAGCCGGAACGGCGATCAGCGCAGCGCCCAAGGCCAAAAGAGTGATTTTCTTCATGTAACGAACTCCTTCATGGGATCATCCGGGGAAAGGCCCGGATCCCGATGACGGCGGTCTAGGCTGCATTTGTCCCAACCAATTGCCGGATCGAACAAAAATTGTCGCAACATGTCGCAGAACCACCGCGCCGTTCATTTGGCGGCAAGCGGCGCGGGCAGCAGATATGTCAATGCCTTGCCCCTGAACGGCCAATCTGTTCGGCCGTTCAGGGGCAAGGCAAAGGGAAGGATTCGTCGCCGGGCGCCGGGCGCCCTTCGCGCCGTTAGGGACTTACGGGCGCGTCATCGTCATCGCTGGCGATCAATATGATCGCGCCGACACCGGCCAACAGACCGATCAGGCCGATGATCCAGCTGGAATTGCCTTCCAGCTCGCTTTGCCCCGCAATGGGCGAACCGACGCGGGTTTCGCCGACGACCGGCGCCGCCGACGCCGCAACGGGCGCCGCAACGACAGAAAGGGCGGCCAGAGAGACTGCTGTTTTT
>NZ_DASWTD010000391.1:0-7638 GCF_036402335.1 Sphingopyxis sp.
AGAGGCCGCGATGGAGCGGCTGCTCGACGCGCTCACCGGCAAGGGTGCCAGCGAGGCGACGCGCCAGAGTTTCCGCCAGCGCATCCGCGAAGGGCATCTCGACGACAGCGAGGTCGAGATCGAGGTCACCGACGTCCCCGGCATGCCGTTCGAACTGCCCGGCCAACCCGGCCAGATGAGCATGATCAACCTGTCGGACATGCTCGGCAAGGCGATGGGCGGCGCGCCCAAGAAGCGCCGCAAGCTGAAGGTTATCGAAGCCGCGACGCGGCTGATCGAGGAGGAACAGGACAAGCGCCTCGACCAGGATGACGTCGCGCGCGTTGCGCTCGCCGACGCCGAAGCCAACGGCATCGTGTTTCTCGACGAGATCGACAAGATCGCGGTCAGCGATGTCCGCGGCGGGTCGGTCAGCCGAGAGGGTGTCCAGCGCGACCTGCTGCCGCTGATCGAGGGTACGACGGTCGCGACCAAATATGGACCGATGAAGACCGACCATATCCTCTTTATCGCGTCGGGCGCCTTCCATGTCGCCAAGCCGAGCGACCTGCTGCCCGAATTGCAGGGCCGCCTTCCGATCCGCGTCGAGCTCTCGGCTCTCAGCGAATCCGACTTCGTACGCATTCTCAGCGAGACCAAGGCCGGCCTTCCTGAACAATATGCCGCATTGCTCGGCACCGAAAATGTGACCCTGTCGTTCACCGCAGATGCGATCGCGCGCGTTGCCAAACTGGCCGCCGAGGTCAACGAGCGCGTCGAGAATATCGGCGCGCGGCGGCTGCAGACGATCATGGAGCGACTGGTCGAGGAGGTCAGCTTTGGCGCCGAAGACATGTCGGGCACCACCCTCGCGATCGATGCAGCCTATGTCGAACGCCAGCTTTCGGAGGTCGTGGGCGACACCGACCTCAGCAAATATGTGCTCTGAAGTGCCGTTTTTCGGGCGGGCTTAAATCGACGTCTTTTCAGCCGTTCGTTTACCGAACTTCATTTGACTTTGCCGCGCCGTAAATGCGATGAACGGCGCGGCACGGTCGAAATGGGTTGCAAGCGACCGGCACGGAGACACCAATGGCAGAAGAAGAAGTCGCCCCCGAGCAGGGCGAGTTGGCGATCACGCGCACCGGCGATCGGCTTCGGCTGGCGCGGGAGGCTGCGGGATTGTCGCTCGCCGACGTGGCGACGCGGACGCGGATCACCCAGCGCCATCTGGCCGCGATCGAAAAGTCCGATTTTTCGGAACTTCCCGGGCGCACTTATGTCACCGGTTTCGCGCGCGCCTACGCACGCGCCATTGACCTTCCCGAGGCCGAGATCGGCGCCGCGGTGCGCCGCGAACTGGAAGACGACGCTTATGGCGCGCGCCCGCTTTACGAGGCTTATGAACCGACCGATCCGGCGCGCCTGCCCACAGCCCGGCTGACCTGGACGCTGGTGATCATAACGCTGTTGCTCGCGTCGGCCTATGGCGTCTGGCGGTTCCTGTCGGTCGAACCCGACGAAGCGTTGATTGCGGCACAGAACCGGGCAGCCGATGCTTCGGAAGCCCCGCAGGGCGATGTGGCGGCCGCTCCGGCGACCAAAACCGGAAATTCCGCCGCAGCCGTTGCCGCCAACGCGCCCGTCGTGCTCACCGCGGTATCGGAAGTCTGGATCGGCTTCGACGATGCGCAGGGCAAGACCGAGAATTGGCGGACACTCGATGCGGGCGAAACCTATCAGGTACCGCCAGCGTACACCGAACAATTCACATTGCGTACGAGTATCCCGCAGGCGCTGAAAGTCACCGTCGGCGGCCGCGACATCGGTTCGGTGGGCCCTGCCGATACGCTGGTCAAGGGTTTCTCGCTCAAACCGGCCGACCTTATCGCCCACGCCGAAGGAAGTGGCGGCCCGGCGAACGCAACGACAACGACCGCGCGTCCGCAGCCCAAGGGCTAAATCGGCAATCATTCGGGCCGGTTGGAGCGGCAGCGTACCGAAATGGGTTTGCGCTGTCGCACCCTGCCGCGTTATGAACGACAAAATGGTTAATTGGTGGGGGCCTAACGGCAGATGAGAATGCGTCATATCACTTTCCTGGGTGCGGCAACGGCTGCCCTCGTCGCGACCATGCCCGCGCAGGCGCAGGAAGGCGCGATCGACAAGCGGGTCGAGCGGCTGGAAAAGGAAATGCGCGCGGTGCAGCGCTCGGTATTTCCGGGCGGCAGCCCGACCTTTTTCGAAGGCGAAATCGCGCCCGACAACACGCCGGGCGAACGTTCGCGCACCAACGCCCCGGTGATCGACTTGACGGCGCGCGTCGATGCGCTCGAAACCCAGTTGCAGACGCTGACCGGCCAGACCGAACAAAATGCCTTCCAGCTCCGCGAGCTCGAAAAGCAGTTCACCGCCTATAAGGCCGAAATGGAAAAAAGGCTCGCCGATCCGTCGGCGGTGGCCGCTCCGACGACCACTCCGGCGGGCCTCGCCCCGACGGTAAAGCCGCCCGCGACCACGCCGACAGTCGCTGCGACGCCGGCGAAAAAGCCTGCGGCAACACCGGCGGCCAAGCCGGCCACCTCCGACGCGGCGCGGCTCGCGCTCGTCAAGAAGGTCGAGGTCCCGGCGAGCGGCAATGAAACCAAGGACGCCTACGACTATGGCTATCGCCTGTGGGAAGCCAAGCTCTACCCCGAAGCGCAGGCCCAGCTGAAGACGGTCGTCACCAAATGGCCGAAGAGCAGCCAGGCCAGCTTCGCACAGAATCTTCTCGGCCGCGCCTATCTCGACGAAGGCAAGCCGAGCCTCGCCGCGGTGGCGTTCTACAATAATTACAAGGATCGCCCGAGCGGCGCGCGTGCCCCGCACAGCCTGATGTACATGGGCGTCGCTCTCGATAAGCTCGGACGCAAGGCCGACGCGTGCAAGGCGTTCCGCGAACTCGACGAAGTCTATGGCGACAAGGCGCCGCAGGATGTCCGGACCGATGCAGCCGCCGCAAAAACAAAAGCAGGTTGCTGACCGCGATTCGGCGGGCCGGCTGGGCGGCGATCTCGCCGCGCTCGCCGGATCCGACTGGCACCGCTTCCATTATGGCGTTGCCGTGTCGGGCGGCCCCGACAGCATGGCACTGCTCTGGCTGATGGCAACCTTGTTGCCCGGGCAGGTCTGGGCGGCGACGGTCGATCATGGGCTGCGCAAGGGTTCGGACGAAGAAGCCCGAATGGTTGCGGGTTTTTGCGAGCGCGAGCATATCCCGCATTCGACGCTGCGTCCGCCAGCACCGATCAAGGGATCGCAGCAGGCCGCCGCACGAACCGAACGCTATCGCCTGCTCGAACAATGGCGCGAGGCCAATGCGCTGAGCCATATCGTCACGGCGCACCATGCCGACGATCAGCTCGAAACCATCGTCATGCGGCTTAATCGCAGCAGCGGAGTCGGCGGCCTTGCTGCAATCCGCAGCCGCAACGGCGTCATTTTGCGCCCGCTGCTTCACTGGCGCCGGAGCGATCTCGTCCATCTCGCGCTCGAAAACGACCTGCCCTTCGTCGACGATCCGTCGAACAGCGACAATCGTTTCGATCGCGCGCGGCTCCGCCATGCGCTGCAATCGCAGACCGCGCTCGATCCGGCGGCAGCGGCGCGCTCGGCGGCATGGCTGGCCGAGGCCGACGAAGCGCTCGACTGGGCGGTCGAGCGGCTGATCGCGTCCTGGCCCGACGCGTCGGATATCGCGGTAATCCGCGACGACGGCTATCCGCCCGAGATGTTCCGCCGCATCGTCGCGCAGCGGCTGCGCGCCAACGCCCCGCAGCTCGTGCTGCGCGGCGCCTCGCTCGACGGGGTAATCGCTGCGATGCACGAGGGACGGCGGGCGATGGTCGGCGCGCTGCTGATCGATGCCGTTCGGGGCCTCGAGGGGACGATTTGGCGCATTTCTGCGGCGCCGCAGCGAAAAGCGCCGAAAAAGGCCTGATTGCCTCATTGTCATTTAACCCGATTATCCTATCTTGTGACGGATAGGAGCGCAGTGCCGCGCCGTTGAGGAAAGAATCCGAATGCAGGACGACAAGGAACCGCAGGGCAACCCCTGGATGAAGAGCGTGATGATCTGGAGCGGCATCCTGCTTGCCATGCTCCTCGTCGCCTCGATGTTCGGCGGTGCTTCGCAGCCTGCGGGGAACCCGCTTGCCTATTCCGAGTTCCGGCAAAAGATTCAGGAAGGCAGCGTCAAGGACGTCGTCCTGTCCGAAGACAAGGTGACGGGCACGCTGTCGAACGGCGACCGCTTCACCGCCAACGTCGTACGCGATCCCGACCTGCTCAAGATGCTGAACGACAATGGCGTCAAATATGACGGAAAGCCGCAGGAAGTTCCCAATTTCTGGATGTACATGCTCGTCCAGTCGCTGCCGTTCCTGCTGATCCTCGGCATCGCCTTCTTCGTCTTCCGTCAGGTGCAGAAGAACAACGGTTCGGGCGCGATGGGCTTTGGCAAGTCGCGCGCCAAGATGCTCACCGAAAAGCAGGGCCGCGTGACCTTCGACGATGTCGCGGGTATCGACGAGGCGCGCGAGGAGCTTGAAGAAATCGTCGAGTTCCTGAAGGACCCGACCAAATTCTCGAAACTCGGCGGCCAGATCCCGAAGGGCGCACTGCTCGTCGGCTCGCCGGGCACCGGTAAGACGCTGCTCGCCCGCGCGATCGCGGGTGAAGCCGGCGTTCCCTTCTTTACCATTTCGGGTTCGGACTTCGTCGAGATGTTCGTCGGCGTCGGTGCGTCGCGCGTGCGTGACATGTTCGAACAGGCGAAGCGCAATGCGCCGTGCATCGTCTTCATCGACGAAATCGATGCGGTCGGCCGCCACCGCGGCGCCGGCCTCGGCAACGGCAATGACGAACGCGAACAGACGCTGAACCAGCTTCTCGTCGAGATGGACGGGTTCGAGGCGAACGAGGGCATCATCATCGTCGCCGCGACCAACCGCCCTGACGTGCTCGACCCCGCCCTTCTCCGTCCGGGCCGCTTCGACCGCCAGGTCGTCGTACCGCGCCCCGACATCGAAGGGCGCCAGAAGATCCTCGAAGTCCACACCCGCAAAAAACCGCTCGCGCCCGACGTCGATCTTCGCCGTATCGCACGCGGCACGCCCGGCTTTTCGGGCGCCGACCTCGCGAACCTGACCAACGAAGCTGCCTTGCTCGCCGCGCGCAAGGGCAAGCGTCTGATCGCCAGCGACGAGTTCGAAGAGGCGAAGGACAAGGTCATGATGGGCGCCGAACGTCGCTCGATGGTGATGACCGAGGACGAGAAGAAAGCGACCGCTTATCATGAGGCCGGCCATGCGCTCGTCTCGCTGCACGTCGAGCATAACGACCCGCTTCACAAGGTGACGATCATCCCGCGCGGCCGTGCGCTGGGCGTGACGTGGAACCTGCCCGAGCGCGACCGCTATTCGCAGAATATGAAACAGATGAAGGCGCGCCTCGCGCTCTGCTTCGGCGGGCGCATCGCCGAACAGCTGATCTATGGCAAGGACGAGCTCAACACCGGCGCGTCGAACGACATCCAGCAGGCAACCGACATGGCACGCGCCATGGTCATGGAATATGGCATGTCCGAAAAGCTCGGCTGGCTGCGCTATCGCGACAATCAGGACGAGGTGTTCCTCGGCCATAGCGTGTCGCGGGCGCAGAACATGTCCGAAGAGACCGCCAAGCTGATCGACGCCGAAGTGCGCCGCCTCGTCGAGGAAGGCGAAAAGGCCGCGCGCAAGGTGCTGACCGACCATCTCGACGAACTCCATCTGCTTGCCGGCGCCTTGCTCGAATATGAGACGCTGTCGGGCGAGGAAGCGAAGCGGGCGATCAAGGGCGAAGACATCGGCCGTGAGGACGATGCCGACAAGCGCGGCAAGCCCGTTCACGGGCACGCGGGCGGTATACCGCAGATCAAGCGCAAGCCGCGCCCGTTCGGCGACGCCAACCCGCAAGGCGCCTAGGCCTCGATTCAGGGACTATTCATTGGCCGGGGGCAATTTCGGCCCATGTCTATTGGAAAATGCGCGCGTCTGTTGCCTGCCCTGCTCGCCTTCCCGCTGCTTTGCGGGATGGCGCCCGGCGACATGAGCGTCGCCGCCTTTCTGGTCCGCGCGGATTCGATTTCGCGGCTGGGACCGCTCGCGCTCGCCACCCCGCAGGGGAATCAGCTGAAGGGTGAGGTTATCGCCGCAGGCAAGCGCTACAAGGCGCGGATCGATGCCGATCGCCGCGCCGGTCGCAGGACGACAAGCTGCCCGCCCGAAACCGGGACCTTGAGTCCCGAGCAATGGCTGTCGCACCTCCGGAGCTATCCCGTTCCCGTCCGCAAATCGGTCAGCATCAACACGGCCTTCGATGCGTTGATGAAGAAACGCTACCCCTGTCCCGCCTGATGCGCCAAGATGCGGGAGGACCAAAGGAGACCGCGATGACCGGCAAGATGTGGACTATTCTGGCCATGGCGGCCCTTGTCGCGGGACCTCCCGTGATGGCGCAGGAAACCGGCGCGCTGACCAGCAAGATCGAGCTGGAAAAATCGGTTGCGGGGGCCGACGGGCAGCCCGCAAGAAAGACCTATGTCGCCCCCGACGTCGTTGTTCCTGGCGACCGCGTCCGTGTCACCCTTATTTTCACGAACAAGGGCGCGGCCCCTGCCGCCGGGGTCAATCTGGTCAACCCGATTCCCGAAGGGCTGGTCTTCGACGAGATCGCCGACCCCGCGAACTTCGGCGTATCCACCGACGACGGCAAGACGTTTGGCGCGCTGGCAGCGTTGACGGTTTCGGTCGCAGGCGCTGCCGCCCGCCCCGCTACGGCAGCGGATGTCACGCATGTTCGCTGGCTATGGCCCGACCCCATTGCTCCGGGCCAGAGCCGGTCCGTAGCCTTTTTCGGGCGCGTGCGATGACCGTGCGGCAGCGCTGACCGATGACGATCTATTGCGATGAATCGGGTGGCCTCAATGCCGACGCGATGACCTTTTCGGCCGTGATGCTGACTCCGAAGGCCGCGGCCGACATCCATGCGCGATTTCGCGGGGTCACCGGGCTGCGCGGCGAACTAAAGGGCAGCCGCATCAGCATCGTCGAGCGCGCCTACCTGCTCGAACTGTTCGATCGTGCCGGTGGGCGGGCGTGGGTGGCCATCGCCGAACGCGACAAGCTCGCGCAGAATCCCGGGGGCACGCTCCCGAGCGATCTCGCGCTTTATGCCGCGCTGCTCAACCTCGCGATCGGGCGCTGGCTGCCCGAAACGGGCGGTGTCTGTACCGATGTGGTGATCGATGACGGCCGCTATGACCCGAAAATCCTGTCGCATGTTCGCGAAGAGATCCAGGCCGGGCTTGGCCAATGGGGGCGCGCTTCGCTTGCCGACAGCAAACGCAGCGACGGGGTCCAGATCGCCGATGTGATCGCCAACAGCCTGTTCAACATCACCGTAGGATCGCAGCGTGCGCACCGCATCCAGCGGATCATCGATCCTATGCTCGCGTCGAAAGCGATCCGCGTGGCCCACCTGACCCATATCGGCTGAAACGAGAAAGGGCCGCAGTTTCCTGCGGCCCCCTTGGCGATCGATTGTCAGCGCGACGCTTATTCGAAGTCGCTGCCA
>NZ_DASWTD010000392.1:0-9846 GCF_036402335.1 Sphingopyxis sp.
GGGGGCCGACGGATTGAAAACGGGGCATACTTCCGAGGCGGGTTATTGCTTTCTCGGCTCTGCAAAGCGCAACGGCCGCCGCCTCGTGATGGTCGTCGCCGGCATGGGCAGCGAAAAGGCCCGGCGCGAAGAGGCCGAGCGGTTGATGGAATGGGGCTTCGCGTCGGGCAATGCGCCCGCAATAACGCAAACCGCACCGAAAGGCGGGGCAGCCGCTACGCGGAGATGACAAAAGCCATCCGCCTGGCTACCGCCGAACGATGCACGGGCGGCATCCCATCCTTTCGAATTGCGCGATAGCGACATGACGCGCGGGCGCTTCATCACGCTCGAAGGCGGCGAAGGGGTCGGCAAGTCGACGCAGATCCGCGCGCTGGCCGCCGCGCTCGAAGCGCGCGGCATCGCGGTTGTCGCGACGCGCGAACCCGGCGGCAGCACGGGCGCCGAAGCGATCCGTACGCTGCTGATGGAAGGCAGCGACGACCGCTGGGACGCGCGCAGCGAGGCGCTGCTCTTTGCCGCGGCGCGCGCCGACCATGTCGCGCGGACGATCCGCCCGGCGCTGGCGCGCGGGGCGTGGGTGCTCTGCGACCGTTTCGTCGATTCGAGCCGCGCCTATCAGGGCGGCGGCGGCGGGATCACCGATGCCGATCTGCTCGCGCTCCACGGCTTCGGCTCGGAGGGGCTGTTGCCCGACCGCACCTTCCTGCTGACGGTGAGTGCCGATGAAGCCGCCCGGCGGCTGACCGAACGCGGCGGCAGCGACCGGATGGGCAGCAAGCCCGCCGACTATCAGGCGCGCCTAGCCGCGCGCTTCGTCGAGATTGCGAAGGCCGAACCCGCGCGCTGGCGGATCATCGATGCCGACGCGCCCGCCGCAGACGTCACCGCGGCGATCCTCACCGATCTCGCCGGGTGGCTGGCATGATCGGCCACCAGGATGCCGAAAAGGCGTTTGTCGAGGCGTGGCAGGGCGGGCGGCTTCATCATGCCTGGCTGCTCGCGGGGCTACAGGGGATGGGGAAGGGCGCCTTTGCCGAACGCGTTGCACGCTTTCTGGTGACCCACGGCGCCGAAGGGCAGGCGGCCAGCCTCGACGATGCAGGCGACGAGGCCGCGGGCCGTCTGGTCGATGCCGGCAATCACCCGGAGATTCTCCACCTCGCGCGCCAGCCCAAGGACAAGACAAAGGACCTCGCGCGCAATATCACGATAGAGCAGGTGCGGCAGATGATCCGCCGCCTGCACCTGTCGCTGTCGCTTGGCGAATGGCGGGTGATCATCGTCGACGCGGTCGACGATCTCGAAACCGACGGCGCCAACGCGCTGCTCAAGACGCTCGAGGAACCGCCGGCGAAAACGCTGTTCCTGCTCGTCAGCCATTCACCGGGACGTTTGCTGCCGACGATCCGGTCGCGATGCAGAACGCTGCGTTTTCAACCGATTGACCGTGACGTCATGACCGCATGGCTCCACGAACTGCGCCCGATGCTCGAAATGACCGAGGTGCGCGCGATCGTCGCGGCGTCGGGAGGCGTGCCGGGCAAGGCGCTCGCCCTGATCGACAGCGATGTCGCGGCGATGGAAAAAAAGCTGCTGACGATAGCGACCGGCGGCGATCCCGAAAACCGGCTGCGTGAAGCGCTCGCGCGCGAGGTCGGCGGGACGAGCAATCGCGCGCGCCTCGAACTGGTGATCGACATCGTCCCCGGCCTGCTCGCGCGGCTGGCGCGCGAGCGCCCTGTCGCCGAGATCGCGCCGATCCTCGCCCAATGGGACCGGGTCCAGCGCACCGTCCGCGATGCGATCCGCGGGTCGTACGACGGATCGATGGTCGGCTTCGAAATCGGCAACTGCCTTGCCGAATTGGCGCCGCGCCACGGACAATCGGCGGGGCAATCGGTACGCTGACGCTTTCCCTTGCGCGCGCCAGCGGCTAAGGCGCGCGCATGTCCGAAAACAGCGAACCTTTCTACATCACCACCGCGATCAGCTATCCCAATGGTCGCCCCCATATCGGCCACGCCTATGAGGCGATCGCGACCGATGTCATGGCGCGGTTCCAGCGTGCACGCGGCCGCGACGTCCGGCTGATTACCGGCACCGACGAACATGGGCTGAAGATGTTCCAGACGGCGCGCGACCAGGGTCGCGCCACAATCGACCTTGCCGATGAAATGTCGGGATATTTCCGTGAGATGTATGCCAGGCTGAATATCAGCTATGATAATTTCATGCGCACCTCGGACGCCGCGCACCATGCCGCGTCGCAGGCGATCTGGAAAGCGATGGAAGCCAATGGCGACCTGTATCTCGACCGCTACGAAGGCTGGTACTCGGTCCGCGACGAGGCTTTCTACGATGAAAGCGAGCTGACCGACGGGGAGGGGGGCGCCCGCCTCTCGCCGCAGGGCACACCGGTCGAATGGACCGTCGAGGAAAGCTGGTTTTTCCGCCTGTCGAACTATCAGGACAGGCTGCTTGCGCTCTACAACGACCAGCCCGATTTTATCCGCCCCGAAAGCCGCCGCAACGAGGTGCTGCGCTTCGTCGAGGGCGGACTCAAGGATCTCAGCGTCTCGCGCACCAGCTTCGACTGGGGCGTGCCGGTCCCCAGTTCACCGGGGCATGTGATGTATGTGTGGGTCGACGCGTTGACGACCTATCTCTCGGGCCTCGGCTATCCCGATCCGGACAGCGATTTCGGGACATTCTGGCCGGCGAATATCCATATGATCGGCAAGGATATCGTTCGTTTTCATACGGTTTACTGGCCGGCCTTCCTGATGAGCGCTAACCTGCCGCTGCCAAAACAGGTGTTCGGGCATGGCTTCCTGCTCAACCGCGGCGAGAAGATGTCGAAGTCGCTCGGCAATGTCGTCGATCCGATGGCCCTCGCCGAGCAGTTCGGCGTCGACGCGCTGCGTTATTACCTGCTCCGCGAAGTCAGCTTCGGGCAGGACGGCACCTATTCGGCCGAGGCGATCGTGCGCACCGCAAACGCCGATCTGGCGAACAGCTTCGGCAATCTCGCGCAGCGCAGTTTGTCGATGATTTTCAAGAATCTGGATGGCGTGCTTTCGGCCGACTATGCGCCCGCGAAGGATGATATCGACCTCCTGGCCGAGCTGCACGCGATGGCGACGGAGCACCTGCCGCGCGAATTCGAACAGCTCGCCTTCTCCGTCGGTATCGAGGACTGGATCCGCGCCGTCTTCGCATGCAACCAATATGTCGACACGCAGGCGCCCTGGGCACTCCGCAAGACCGACCCCGAACGCATGCGCGCGGTGTTGATGACGCTGTTCCAGGCGGTCCGCACGCTCGCGATCGCCATCCGCCCGGTCGTACCGGCGGCGGCGGACAAGCTTCTCGACCAGATGGGTATCGCCGGGGATACGCGCGATTTTGCGGCGCTCGCCGACAAGGACTGGTTCGCGAAGCTGGTCGCGAGTGGCCTCGTAGTCGGCCAGCCGGTCCCGATCTTCCCGCGGCTCGAACTGCCGGAAGGGGAAGGGGAGGCCTGATGCTCGTCGATTCGCATTGCCATCTCAATTACAAGGGGCTCGCCGAGCAGCAGGGCGAGGTGCTCGAGCGGGCGCGGGCGCGCGGCGTCACCGCGATGCTCAACATCGCGACGCGCGAAAGCGAGTGGGACGATGTGTTGGCCGCGGCCGAAGCGAATGACGATGTCTGGGCGAGCGTCGGCATCCATCCGCACGACGCCGACCATCATCCCGACGTCGATACCGCCAAGCTGGTCGAGCGCGCCGCGCATCCGCGCGTGATCGGGATCGGCGAGACCGGGCTCGATTATTATTACGACAAGAGCGACCGCGTCCGGCAACAGGACAGCTTCCGCCGTCATATCCACGCCGCGCAGCAAACCGGGCTGCCGGTCATCGTCCACACGCGTGATGCCGAGGCTGACACGCTGCGGCTGCTCGGCGAGGAGATGGGGCGGGCGACTTTCCCCGGCGTGATCCACTGTTTCACCGCCAGCGACGATTTCGCCCGCAAGGCGCTCGACCTCGGGCTGTTCATCTCGATCTCGGGGATCGTGACCTTCAAGAATGCTGCCGACCTGCAGGCGACCGCCAAATGGCTGCCGCAGGACCGGCTGCTGATCGAGACCGATTCCCCCTTCCTTGCTCCCGTCCCGCATCGCGGCAAGACCGGCGAGCCGGCTTTCGTTGCCGATACGCTGGCGTTCCTCGCGACGCTGCGCGACGAGCAGCCGGATGCGCTCGCGGCCGCGACAAGCGCCAATTTCTACTCGCTTTTCAACAAGGCGGCGCCATGACGTCACGCGCGTCATGAAGGTCCGGATCCTGGGTTCGGGCACGTCGTCGGGCGTGCCGCGGCTGGGCAATGACTGGGGGCAGTGCGATCCCGACAATCCCCGCAACCTCCGCAGCCGTGCCTCGATCCTGATCTCGCTTGGCGGCTTCCGCCTGCTCGTCGACACCAGCCCCGACATGCGGCTACAGCTGCTCGATGCCCGGGTCGGTGAAGTGAACGCCGTGATCTGGACGCACGAACATGCCGATCACACTCACGGCCTCGATGACCTGCGCCAGATCATGCACCTGCGCGGCTCGGCAGTGCCGGCCTATGCCCGCGACCATGTCCTCGACATATTGAAGTGGCGCTTCACCTATGCCTTTGCCGGCAACGCCGGCTATCCGGCGTCGGTCGACCCGATCGACCTGCTCGATCACCAGTCGATCGGGCCGATCGAGGTGTCGGCGATCGAAATGCCGCACGGGCCGATCAAGGCGACCGGGCTGATCTTCAGCGATGGTGCGCACAAGATTGCCTATGCCACTGATTTTTCGAAGTTCACCGACGAGATGGTCGATTTTTTCCAGGGCGTCGACCTGTTCGTGATCGATGCGCTGCGCCGCTATCCGCATCCGACGCATCCGCATCTGGCGATGACGCTCGAAGCGCTGACCAAGGTCGGTAATCCGCGCGCGATCATCACGCATATGGACAATACGATGGACTATGATGACCTCGCGGCCGAATTGCCGCCGGGTGTCGAGCCGGGCTATGACGGGCTGGAGGTGCAGTTATGAATGGAGACACGACCGTCCAGATCCTCTGGTTCGCCGGGGCATTCGCGCTGGTGCTGAGTTCGCTGGTCGCGCGGCGGCTACCAATGGCCGACTGGATCAAGATGGCGCTGGCGTGGGTCGCGATATTCGGTCTGGTGTTCCTCGTCATCCGCGCATGGCAACTCGTAACCTGATTGCGGGACCGATGCGGCGGAACGGCGTCACGGAAATATTGCGCGATTCCAACGGCAGGGGGTTTTCACCTCTCCGCCTCAATAGAAATTTAACATAATATATATTATCGGATAATTATATGGCTTCGACCGAGACTCAATCCCCCATCGATCGCCTGCTCGCCATCATGGCGCAATTGCGCAACCCCGACGGCGGATGCGAATGGGATCTGGCGCAGGATTTCTCGACGATCGCGCCCTATACGATCGAAGAAGCCTATGAGGTTGCCGACGCGATTGCTGGCGGCGATGCGAATGCGATCTGCGACGAACTTGGTGACCTGCTGCTCCAGGTCGTGTTTCACAGCCAGATCGCGACCGACGACGGCCTGTTCGGCTTCGACGACGTCGCCAACGCGATCAGCGACAAGATGGAACGCCGCCATCCGCATATCTTCGGCCACCGCAGCACCGACGATGTTCGCCAGCAATGGGAGCAGATCAAGGCGGCCGAACGCGCCGCCGACGGCCCGGCGGGCGCGCTGGCCGGTGTGGCCTTGTCCCTGCCCGCACTGCTGCGGGCGCAAAAGCTGCAGAGCCGCGCGGCGCGCGTCGGTTTCGACTGGCCCGATACCAAAGGGCCGCGCGACAAGATCGACGAGGAGATGGCCGAGGTCGCGGCGGCGGCCGACGATGCCGAACGGCACGAGGAGGTCGGCGACCTGCTGTTCGCTGTGGTCAACTATGCCCGCAAGCTCGGCGTCGATGCCGAGAGCGCGCTGCGCGACGCCAATCTGAAATTCGCCCGGCGCTTTGCCGCGATGGAAGAGCGCGCGGGCGGCAGCCTCGCCGGGCTATCACTCGACGAACAAGAGCAGCACTGGATCGGGGTCAAGGCGTCGGAGCGTTCTTAACGCGCAGGAGTAGCCGGCCAGAGTCGTGCGAAACGCGCGCTGTCCGCGGGATCGAGTCGGACGGTCAGTACATGCCCCGCATCCTCGGGCTCGTCCGCCAGCACTTCGCCGCGCGCGTGAAGCCACGCCGCCGCTTCGCCCTGGCTGTAATCGAGATAGATTCGCTGCACCTTGTGTTGCGCGGTCAGTTGCGCCGCCATCAGGATGCGCGCCGCTTCGACGCCCTCGCCCGTCGCCGCCGATATCACTGCGACGTCGCTCCGCCGCGCCGCCAACTTTTCGATCGCCACGCGGGCGTCATCATCGGCGGTGTCGATCTTGTTCCAGATTTCGACCTGCGGGATCGCCGGCGGTGCCTCGCCCTCCCCGCCATCCTGCGGTCCGTTGGCGCCGAGCGACTCGAGGATCGCGCGGACGTCGTCATATTGCGCCTCGCTGTCGGGATGGACGATGTCGCGGACATGGACGATCAGGTCGGCGGTCGTCACTTCCTCCAGCGTCGCGCGGAACGCTGCGACCAGTTGGGTCGGCAGGTCGGACACGAAACCGACGGTATCGGACAGGATCGCCTTTTCGATACCCGGGAGCCCGATCTCGCGCATCGTCGGGTCAAGCGTCGCGAAAAGCATATCTTCCGCCATGACGTCACTTCCCGTCAGGCGATTGAAGAAGGTCGACTTTCCGGCGTTGGTATAGCCGACGAGTGCGATGACGGGCCAAGGGGCGCGCTGGCGCTTCGATCGCTGGAGCTGGCGCGTGCGCCGCGCATCCTCGAGGCTGCGCCGGATGCGCGCCATGCGATTGCGGATCATCCGTCTATCGGCCTCGATCTGCGTCTCGCCCGGCCCGCCGAGGAAGCCGAAGCCACCGCGCTGGCGTTCGAGGTGGGTCCAGCTGCGTACCAGCCGCCCCGCCTGATAATCGAGATGCGCCAGCTCGACCTGGAGCCGGCCTTCGGCCGTAGCGGCGCGTTCGCCGAAGATTTCGAGGATCAGGCCGGTGCGGTCTATTACCTTGGTGCCGAAGGCGGTTTCGAGGTTGCGCTGCTGGATCGCGGTCAGCGACGCGTCGACGACCACGAGCTGGACGCCCTTCGCAGCAATGTCGGGCGTGATCGCCTCGATCTGCCCGACGCCGAGCAAGGTCGCGGCGCGCGTCTGGCGGAGACGCAGCATATGTATCGCGACGACGTCGAGCCCGATCGCGAGCGCAAGCCCCCTCGCCTCCTCGGCGCGCGCGTCGAGGTCGCGCGAAAGGCGCTGGTTGTGCCATTCGGGCACGACGAGGAGCGCGGCGGCGCCGCGGGTTACCTCGTCTTCGCTATTGATGACCGGATCGATCAGGCGTCGTCCGCTTCGTCTTCGGCTTCGCCGCTGTCGGTCAGGTTGATCGGCCCGTTTGGCTGAACGGTCGAGATCGCGTGCTTGTACACTAGCTGCACCTGACGCTCGCGTTCGAGCAGCATGCAGAACAGATCGAACGCCACGATATCGCCCTGCAGCATCACGCCGTTGACGAGGAACATCGTGACCGATTCGTCCGACTTGCGGACGGCGTTCAGGAAGACGTCCTGCAAGGCCTTGCCCTTGCCGGCGGGTGCGGCACGAATATCGCCGAGTTGCGCGAGATCGAAGTCGTGCGACGGCATCACGGTCGAGATCGCATGCTTGTAGACAAGCTGCGACTGCCCGTCGCGGCGGAGCAGCAACGAGAAATTGTCGAACCAGGTGATGATGCCCTGCAATTTGACGCCCTTGACCAGGAACATGGTCACCGGCGTCTTGCTGCGGCGGACGGCGTTGAGGAAAAGATCCTGGAGATTCTGATTCTTATCGGACACATTGGTCTCCTGTTCTTGGCGGCAAAGCCGCGTTTCGATGCTCGGTAGCCCCGGCATCTTTGACCTTCTTTGTTACCGCACTATGCGGCAAACGATACGGGACGTCTAGCGCAAAGCCGTCAGGCTTCGCCATCCGAACTCTCGGTAAGCCCCAAAAGTTTCAGTTTGCGGTGCAGCGCCGACCGCTCCATGCCGATAAAGGAGGCGGTGCGCGAGATATTGCCCGAAAAGCGGTTGATCTGGATGCGCAGATACTCGCGTTCGAAATTTTCGCGCGCTTCCTTCAGCGGGATTGCAGTGATCGATTCCGAATTGGGCAGGATGTCGGTCCCGCCGCGCACCAGTTCGGCGGGCAGCATGTCGGCATCGATGCGGCTCAGCCGGTCGCTCGGCGCGAGGATCATCACGCGTTCGATCACGTTGCGCAGTTCGCGGACGTTCCCCGGCCATTCATGCGCCTGGAGGGCAGCCATCGCTTCCGAACTGATCTCGGGCGGCGGAACGCGGCGGTCGGCGGCGTAGCGGCGGATATAGTGATCGCACAGGCTGGCGATATCGTCGCGCCGTTCGCGCAGCGGCGGGATATGCACCGGTACGACATTGAGCCGGTAATAGAGATCTTCGCGAAAGCGGCTTTCGGCGATTTCGGTCATCAAGTCGCGCGCCGAGCCCGAAATGATGCGCACGTCGACGCGGATCATCGTACGCCCGCCGACACGGGTGAAGCTCTGGTCGGTGAGGACGCGCAGGATCTTGCCCTGCGTCGTCAGCGGCATATCGGCGACTTCGTCGAGGAACAGCGTGCCGCCATGTGCCTGTTCGAGCAGGCCGACGCGGATCGCGCCATCCTCGGCCTCCGATCCGAACAATTCGGTTTCGACCGTTTCGGGATCCATCCGCGCCGACGAGATCACGCGGAACGGTGCGGTATGCCGCCCGCTCCAGCCGTGCAGTACGCGCGCGGCAACCTCCTTGCCCACCCCCGGCGCACCGGTGATCAGCACGCGGCTACCCGTTCCCGCCACGCGCTTCAGCGTCGCGCGGACATTGTTGATCGCGGCGCTGGTGCCGGTCAGCTCGTCCGATGGCCCCGCCTTTTCGCGCAACTGCTCATATTCGAACTTGAGCCGCTCGCTTTCGGTCGCGCGCGCGACGAGGTGGAGCAGGCGCGAGGCCTCGAACGGCTTTTCGATGAAGTCGAACGCGCCGCGGCGGATCGCCGCGACCGCGGTGTCGAGCCCGCCATGCCCCGAGATCACGATGATCGGCAGCGTCGGGTCGAAGGCCTTGATCGCCTCGACCAGCCCGAGCCCGTCGAGCCGCGAGCCTTGCAACCACACGTCGATCAGCGCGAGCGAGGGGCGCCGCTGCCGGATCGCCTCGAGCGCCGAGTCGCTGTCGGAGGCCGTCCGCGCCTCATAGCCTTCGTCTTCCATGACGCCCGCGACAAGGTCGCAAATGTCGCGTTCGTCGTCGACGATCAGAATATCAAGCGCCATGGTCTTCTCTGTCCTGCCGGTTGCGGATGCGTCCCGGAACCGTTTCACCCTGCCCCATGCCTGCCTCGCCGCCCTTGCCGGCCAAAGCCCGCAGCCGGTCGGGATGGAGCGTCAGGGTGACGCATGTACCCTGCCCCGCCGGATTGTCGGAAAACTCCAGTTCGCCATAATGTTGCTCGACGATCTTCTTGACGATCGCGAGACCGAGCCCAGTGCCGCCCTGCCGCGTCGTCATATAGGGTTCGGCGATCGCGTCACGCGCTTCGGGCAGCCCGATCCCGTCGTCGACGATCCGGATCACCAGTTCGCCGCCGGGCCCCATATCGAGTTCGGCATCGATATGTCCAATGGGCGTCGTTT
>NZ_DASWTD010000393.1:0-5411 GCF_036402335.1 Sphingopyxis sp.
TGGAGGTCGGTCGAGGATCACCAGGGCGGCTTCCGGCAATCGGACCGCTATCAGCAATGGCGGGCGTTGCTGCATCATTTTTATGACCCTATGCCAGAGGTCAGCTATTTCGGAGAGCCGCTGTGATTTTGGAATTTCTGACTCAGGCCGCGGCGCACGCCGGCGGTTTCGGCGGTCCCGCCGGAATGTGGGACGCGATCGTCAAGGATTTCTCGAACATCACCGAGCCCGCGGCCTTCGCGGCGTTCCTGCAGGTGCTGATGATCGACCTCGTGCTCGCGGGCGACAATGCGATCGTGGTCGGGGCGCTGGCCGCGGGGCTTCCCGCCGAGCAGCGCAAGAAAGTCATCCTGATCGGGGTGCTCGCTGCGCTGGTACTCCGCATCGCCTTTGCGCTTGTCGTGACGCAGCTGATGCAGATTGTCGGGCTGATCTTTGTCGGCGGGTTGCTGCTGATCTGGGTGGCGTGGAAAATGTGGCGCGAACTGCGCCACACCGGCCAGTCGCACGGCTCGCCCGAGATTGCAGGCGACGAGCATTCGGGCCTGAAACCCGCCAAGAGCTTCGCCGGTGCCGCCTGGGCGGTTGCCGTCGCCGACGTCTCGATGAGCCTTGACAATGTGCTCGCGGTCGCCGGCGCGGCGCGCGAGCATCCCGGCATCCTGATCGTCGGGCTGATCTTTGCCGTCGCCCTGATGGGTGTCGCCGCGAACATCATTGCCAAATATATCGAGCGTTACCGCTGGATCGCCTATGTCGGTCTTGCCGTGATCGTCTATGTCGCGGTCAAGATGATCTATGAGGGCTGGGTCGACCCCGGCGTCGGGATCGGGACGCTGTTCGGCTAAAAAGGAAAAGCCAGTCCTTTGCGGGGCTGGCTTTTTTCTTGTCCGTTCCCATCTTCGGCGCATGTCCCAGCTTCATATGACCCGCGTCGCCGTCGGCTGCGCCGACTATCCGGCGTTGCAGGCGCGGATCGCCAACCATGCGCAGGATGGCGAGATCCGTTTCACGACGCGGTTCAAGCCGAAGCGCGCCGACGAACTGATCGGCGGCAAGCTGCATTTCATCGTCAAGCACACGCTCGTCGCGCGGGTGGAAATCCTGCGCTTCGACGACCGGAGCGACGGACGGATCGATATCGTCTGTGTGGCCGCGCTCGAGCGGATTCACCCGCAGCCGAAGCGTGCGCATCAGGGCTGGCGCTACCTTGCCGACAGCGATGCACCGAAAGCTGTAGATGAGGGCGACGGGCTCGCCGATCTGCCCCCCGAACTCTATCGCGAGCTGGCCGAACTTAGCCTGATCTAGACCGCCGCGCGGAAGCTGTCGGCGCGGGCCATCGCCCAGTAACGCGCGCCTGCGACCGACCCCGGATCCTCGAGCAGCACGCCGCGCGCGTAGAATTTATAGATGCGGTCGATCGAGTCCGAGCGCGCCGAGTTGAGGCGTTCGTGGAGATGGTGCGGCTGGATCTGCCAGGGCGATTCGAGCCCCATTGCCGAGCTGATATCCCAGAGGGCGTTGACCGTCGCCGCCTGAAAGCGGCGTACGCGCTCGGCCTTGTCCTGGACGACCAGTCCGCGCTGGCGGCCCGGGTCTTGCGTCGCGACCCCGGTCGGGCACTGGTCGGTGTGGCATTTGAGCGACTGGACGCAGCCGAGGGTGAACATGAAGGCGCGCGCGGCGTTCGACCAGTCGGCACCAAGCGCGCAATTCATCGCGAGCCCGGCGCCCGAATGGACCTTGCCCGACGCCGCGACCTTGATCTCCTCCTTGAGTCCGCAGCCGACGAGTGCGTTGCGCACGAAGATGAGTCCCTCACGGAGCGGCATGCCGATGCTGTTCGAAAATTCGACCGGCGCGGCGCCGGTGCCGCCCTCGGCACCGTCGACGACGATGAAGTCGAGGCGAATGCCGGTTTCGATCATCGCCTTCATGACGGCATAAATTTCGTGCGGCTGGCCGACGCATAATTTGATCCCGACGGGCTTTCCGTCCGAATATTCGCGTAATTTGGCGGCCCACTCGACCATCTCGATCGGGGTCGAAAAGGCCGAATGCGATGCTGGCGAGACGCAATCATGGCCTTCGCGAACGCCGCGTGTCGCCGCGATTTCGCCGCTGACCTTGGGTCCCGGAAGCACACCGCCGTGGCCGGGCTTCGCGCCCTGGCTGAGCTTGATCTCGATCATCCTGATCTGGTCGTTCTGGGCCGTGTCGCGAAAGCGTTCGGGATCGAAACGCCCGGCGTCGTCACGGCAGCCGAAATAGCCGCTGCCGAGTTCCCAGACGATGTCGCCGCCGTGGATGCGGTGATAGGGGCTAAAGCCGCCTTCGCCGGTGTCGTGATAGAAATTTCCCATCCGGGCGCCCCGATTGAGCGCCTCGATTGCATTGGCGCCGAGCGAACCGAAACTCATCGCCGAAATATTGAGCGGCGCGGCGGCGTAGGGCCGCGTGCATTGCGGGCCGCCGACGGTCACGCGCTGCGTGCGGTCGGGCTCGGCGGCCGGCGCGATGCTATGGCTCATCCATTCATATTCGTCCGAATAGACGTCGAGTTCGGTGCCGAACGGATGGCTGTCGAGCTCACCCTTGGCGCGCGCATATACAAGGTCGCGTTCGGTGCGCGCAAAGGGGCGTCCGTCGAGCGGGCTTTCGACGATATAGGCATAGAGAAAGGGCCGCAACGCCTCGAACAGCCAGCGGATGCGGGCGATCAGCGGGAAGTTGCGGCGAAGGCTGTGGTGCCGTTGCAACGCGTCGTAGAGCGCGAGGAGCAGTAGCGGCACCCAGAGCAACAGGGTCCAGCGCGCGGGCCCCCACAAGGCCGCGAACGCCGCGGCGGCGAGGAGGATGGGGAAGGCGATCCAACGGCCCACCGCTCTATCCCGCAATCAGCTCGCTTGCGCCGCGAGCATCTCGGCCATCTTCTCCCAGACCTTGTTGATCGCCTTGAGCGGACGAACCATCACTTTGAAATCAATTATCTTTCCGTCGTCATCCCACGTGATGATGTCGACGCCGTTGATCTCGATGCCGTCGAGGCTGCTCCGGAACTCGAGTACCGCCTGATCACCGTCGACGATCTCGCGCAGATAGCGGAAGTCGTCGCCGCCAAGGACGTGGCTCGCCGCATGGAGATAGGCGAAGACCTTGTCGCGCCCTTCCTGCGGGGTATGGACGACCGGAGAGTGAAACACTGCATCCTCGGCGAGCAGGTCGCGCAGGGCCTGTGGGTCGCCGCCGCCCGCCATATAGGCGTGCCAGGCGGCGAGACCCGCCCCGGCTCCACTTGGCGCGCTCATGCAAGATGCTCGGCGAAGAAGGCGCGGGTGCGGCCATCGGCGAGCTGCGCACCTTCTTCGTTGCGGCGATTGCCCATGGTGGCGGCAAAGCCGTGATCGAGTCCCTGATAGTCGTGGAGCGTTACCTTGGGATGCGGACCGAGTCCTTCGTGGATCCGCTTTTGCGCGTCGTGATCGACGAGATGGTCCTCGGTCGGGATGTGGAGCATGAGCGGATGGGCGATCGCGTGGCTTTCGTTCAGCATCTGGTCGATCATGACGCCATAATAGCCCACCGACGCGTCGATATCGGTGCGCGCCGCCGTCATATAGGCGAGGCGACCGCCGAGGCAGAAGCCCACTGCGCCGACCTTGCTCGCACCTTGGCCATGCAGCCAGCGGATCGCCGCTTCGATATCCTTGACCCCGTCGTCGGCGTCATACTGGCCGAAATAGCCGAAGGCTTCCTGTAATTCGGCTTCGACATCGGGGTTGAGCTCGACGCCGGGGGCGAAACGCCAGAAGATGTCGGGTGCGATCGCCAGATAACCTTCGGCGGCCCAGTCGTCGCATTTCTTGCGAATACCCGCGTTGACCCCGAAGATTTCGGGAATGACGATGATCGCGCGTGAACTGTCGGCGTCGGGACGGGCAACATAGGCAGGAATTTCGTTTGCCCCGTCGAGTGCGGGGATCGAGGTGTTCGTCGCGGCCATGTGGGGAGCTCTCCTGTCTCTTGCTTCTTTGCTGTGAAAGCGCGAAGCTAGCGGGGCCGCGGGCATGGCTCAAGCGGCTAACCGGCATTTTTCGGGGCGGAGACAGGCGATGAAGTTCAATATCGAGATCGATTGTACCCCCGAAGAGGCACGGCGGCTGGTCGGGCTTCCCGATCTCGAACCGCTGCACGATATCTATCTCGACCGCGTCAAGGAACTGATGGCGAAGGGCATCACGCCCGATATGGTCCAGCAGATGGTCAAGACATGGGTGCCGATGGGCGAGAGCGGGCTGGGGCTGGTCCAATCCCTGCTCGGCCAGTTCGGTGGGGGCCTGATGGGCGGCGTTTCGAAATCGACTGACGTTGGCGATGATGAAAAGCCCGCCAAGGGACGCAAGAACTGAATCAACCGATTGTAAACGATACGATTTTTGCGTTGTCGAGCGGGGTGCCGCCGGCAGCGATCGGCGTCGTGCGCGTGAGTGGACCGCAAGCGGGAGCTGCGCTGAAGGCGCTGGCAGGGCGCCTGCCCGAACCGCGCCATGCGTCGCTGGCGGCGCTCAGGGACGTGCACGGCAAGCCGCTCGACAGCGCGCTCATTCTCTGGTTTCCAGGACCCGCAACGGCGACCGGAGAAGATCTGGCCGAATTGCACCTGCATGGAGGACGCGCGGTGGTGGCTGCGGTCGAAGCGGCGCTTGGCGCGATGCCGGACCTCAGGCCTGCGGTCGCGGGAGAGTTTACGCGACGGGCTTTTGACAACGGGCGGATCGATCTGGCCGAAGCCGAGGGGCTTGCCGATCTGCTCGCCGCCGAAACCGAAAGCCAGCGTGTACAGGCGCTGGGGATGGCAAGCGGACATGTGTCGCGCGCGGTGGCGGCGTGGCAGGACCAGTTGCTCGGATTGATGGCGCGGGCCGAGGCCGAACTGAATTTTGCCGACGAGGATGATGTCGAAGTTGGCGAAGCTGTCGCGCGGCGTTTGATCGCGGGGATGGGGCTACTTTCGGGTGAGCTGGGCGCGTGGCTGGCACGGCCGGCGGCGGAGGCGATCGCCGAGGGGCTTTCGGTGGTGATCGCTGGACCGCCAAACGCCGGAAAATCGACTTTGATCAATGCCTTGGCGCAGCGCGAGCTGGCGATCGTGTCGCCGATCGAAGGAACGACGCGCGATGTGATCGAGACGCCGCTCGCGCTCGACGGCATTGCGATGCGCTTTTCGGATACGGCGGGGATTCGCCGGGAGGGCGTCGATGTTATCGAAGCGATCGGGATCGACCGGGCGCGGGCGGCGGTCGAGAGTGCCGATATCCTGCTGTGGCTGGGGTCGTCCAAGGAGGTACCCGAACATCCGCGTGCGATCCTGATTGCGGCGCAGGCCGACCGGTGGCGCGACGACGCGG
>NZ_DASWTD010000394.1:0-26033 GCF_036402335.1 Sphingopyxis sp.
TGTCCTTTCGTGGTTTGAATCCGGTCGGGGTGGGCCGCCGCCCGGGGAGGGGGGCGGAGGGCGGCGGCCCGAGGGGGTTATGCGGCCTGTTTCAGCCCGTCGATCACGGTGGTGGCACGGGCGATCGCGCCGCCGTCCATCTGATGACCGTCGGCGGCGACGATGGTGACGTCGGTGATGCCGATGAAGGCGAGGATATGCTTCAAATAGCCGCTGGCGAAATCGACCTCGCTGCCGAGCGGAACGCCGCCCGAGGCGAAAACGATATAGGCGCGCTTACCCTTCAGCAGCCCTTCGGCACCGGCTTCGCCATAGCGGAAGGTACGGCGCGCGCGCGTCACCTGGTCGATCCACGCCTTCAGCGAGGCGGGGATCGCGAAATTATAGATCGGCGCGGTAATGATGATCGTGTCGGCAGCCTCGATCTCGCCGATCAGCTCTTCCGATCCGGCGAGCAACGCTTTCTGTTCGTCGCTACGCTCGGCCTCGTCAGTGAAATTGGCGCCGACCCAGTTTTCGGTGAGATAGGCGGGCGGCGTTGCGTTGAGGTCGCGGCGGGTCACCGAGGCGCCGTAGCTTTGCTCGACGAGGCGGCTCTCGAGCTGGTCGGCGAGGAGGCGGGTGGTCGAGCCCGAATTGCGGGCGCTGGCATCGATGCGAAGAATGTTGCTCATGGAAATTTCCTTTCGGGAAGATGGGGGTGGGCCGCCGCCGCAGGGAGGGGGGACAGGCGGCGGCCCGGGGGGCTTGGTCAGAGGCTGTCGACGAGGACCAGTTCGGCATCGTCGAGGGCCTCGACCTCGATCGTGCCGACATCGCGGAGCGCGATGCCGTCGCGGGGATCGGCCTCCTCGCCATTGACGCGGATGCGGCCCTTGGCAGCGACCAGATAGGCGTGGCGCCCGGCTTCGAGGTCGTAGGAGACGCTTGTCCCGGCGTTCACCGTCGCCGCGGCCACACGGGCGTTGGCGCGGATCGGCAGCGCCCCAAACCCTTCAACGTCGCCTTCGATGCCGCTTGCCAGCGTCACGAACCGCCCCGAACGGTCGGCCTGCGGGAACTGGCGCGCGCCCCAGCCGGGGTTGCCGCCGTCGCGGTCGGGCATGATCCAGATCTGGAACAGCGTCGTTTCCTCATCCTCGAGGTTGAACTCGCTGTGCGTTACACCGGTACCGGCGCTCATCACCTGGACGTCGCCCGCCGCGGTGCGGCCGCTGTTGCCCATGCTGTCGCGGTGGCTGATCGCGCCGGTGCGGACATAGGTGATGATTTCCATGTCGCGGTGCGGATGCGGGGGGAAACCCGACTGTGCCGCGATGGCATCGTCGTTCCATACGCGCAGCGCGCCCCAGCCCATCCGCTTCGGATCGTGATAGTTGGCGAACGAGAAGTGATGGCGGGCGTCGAGCCAGCCGTGGTTGGCGTGGCCCAAAGTGTCGAATTTGCGAATGTCGATCATGGCCTTTTCCTTTGCTTGCCGCCCTGAAGCTTCGATGCCCGGGGCGTTCATCTGTTGAGGACAAAATAGGCATTTGGATCGTTTCGAAAATAGCGTAGATGGAAAACCATCGTTTCCAATCAGGAGGTATTTGTGGCGCTTCCCGACTATGAAGGCTGGGCCTGTTTCGTCGCCGTTGCCGACGGCGGCAGCTTTACCGCGGCGGCGGCTTCGCTCGGGCTGTCGAAGGCGAGCGTGTCGAAGGCGGTGACGCGGCTCGAGGCGTCGCTGGGCATTACCCTGCTCCACCGCAGCTCGCGCGTCGTCGCGGTGTCGACCGCGGGCGCGGGTCTGCTCGACGAAGCGCGCGCGATGGTCGCGGCGGCGACCGCGGCGACCGAAGCCGCGCGCGGCGACCGCGTCGACCTCGCGGGCCCGATCCGCCTAGCGGCGCCGATGAGCTTCGGAATCAAGGTGCTCGGTCCGCCGCTCGCGGTTTTCCTCGACCGGCATCCCGCGGTCGAGATCGAGGTGCTGCTGAGCGATGCGCGCCACGATCCCGTCGCCGAGGGGATCGACCTGACGCTGCGCATTGCGCCGCTCGCCGATTCAAGCCTGCTCGCGCGCACGATCGCGCCGGTGGCGGCGTCGGTGCTCGCAAGCCCCGCCTATCTGGAAAAGCATGGCACACCGAAGCACCCGCTCGAACTGTCGGGGCACCGCCTGATCGGTTACGGCCATCGCCAGCGTGCAATGCCGTTGCATTTCCATCGCAAGGGCGAGGAGGCGACCGTGCTGCCCACCGGCCCCCTGTTCGCGAACAATGGCGATATCGCGGTGCCGCTGATCGTCGCGGGGGTCGGAATCGCCGTGCTGCCCGACTTCATCGCCGCCGACGAGCTCACGTCGGGGGCGGTCGTCCCGATCCTGACCGACTGGTCGCTGCCGCAGTCGCACCTGCACCTGCTGTCGCCGCCGTCGCGGCTTCGTCCGGCGCGCGTGCGTGCGCTTTCGGATCATCTGGTCGACACGCTCAAGATGTCGTGCACCGGCGCGCACGACCGGTATGTGGCGCTTCACCATGGTGTGAAGGCCGGCTGAGCCAGTGTTGCAAATAGGGCGCGACTCGTGGACTTCTGCGGGTTAAATCAAAATTAACCTTTTCCCTTCATTAGTTTCGTGGTTAATGTTCCGGCAGTCCTGCAACGGGGGTTGATCGGTGACATCCTTGATAGTCACGCGGATCGGTTCGCGGGATTATCGTGGGAAACAGTCAAGGGGTGCCCAATGCGCGTACTGCTGATCGAGGACGAGCCGACGACCGCGAAAGCGATCGACACGATGCTCACGACCGAAGGCTTCAACGTCTACACCACCGATCTCGGTGAGGAAGGCCTGGATCTGGGCAAGCTCTATGATTACGACATCATCCTGCTCGACCTGAACCTGCCCGACATGCACGGCTATGACGTGCTGAAAAAACTCCGCACCGCCAAGGTGCAGACGCCGGTGCTGATCCTGTCGGGCATTTCCGAAATGGATTCGAAGGTGCGCTCGTTCGGCTTTGGTGCCGACGATTATGTCACCAAGCCGTTCCACCGCGACGAACTGGTCGCCCGCATTCATGCGGTCGTCCGCCGCTCGAAGGGCCACAGCCAGAGCGTCATCAAGACGGGCAAGCTGGCGGTCAATCTCGACACCAAGACGGTCGAGGTCGACACGACGCGCGTGCATCTGACCGGCAAGGAATATCAGATGCTCGAGCTGCTGAGCCTGCGCAAGGGTACGACGCTGACCAAGGAAATGTTCCTGAACCACCTGTATGGCGGGATGGACGAGCCCGAACTGAAGATCATCGACGTCTTCATCTGCAAGCTGCGCAAGAAACTGGCGCTGGCATGCAACGGCGAAAATTACATCGAGACGGTCTGGGGCCGCGGTTATGTGCTGCGCGACATCGACGACGAAGGCAATGAAGTGCGCCGCGTCGCCTGACGCTGCGCAATACGCCACAAGTTAACCGAGGGAACCCGGCGCGGAGCGATCCGCGCCGGCTTTCTTTTGTGCGCCGCCGCCGGCAGGGCGCACGAGGCTGTGAACGGCAGGTTTCGACCGGAAGCTGCCGATAGGGATGTGCACCCCGGCGAAAGCCGGGGCCCAGAGCGTAATCGCGCAATGTCAGCCTTCTGACGCCATGGACCCCGGCTTTCGCCGGGGTGCACAAGGGACAGCTCACCACCCCAATGCCGACGATGGTCTTCGCGTCAGTGCCCCGCCGCGCCCAACCCGTCGATCTTCTTCGACTGGCGGACGATCAGCCCGGGGAACCAGCGTGCGAGGCGCGACAGGCGTTTCGCCATCTTGCCAACGGTGGTGTGGACGCTTGTTCCGTGCACCGCTTCCCACGCCGCTTCGGCGACACGTTCGACGGGGACGATCTCGAACCCGCTGTCGGACAGGCGATTGCGCGCGGGTTCGTTGCTGTCGGCGCTCACCTGGTCGAGCAGCGGGGTATCGATGAAACCCGGCATCAGCGAGCGCACCTTGATGCCGTGCTTGGCGAATTCGATTTCGAGCGCTTCGGTAAGCCCGCGCACCGCGAACTTGGTCGCCGAATAGACCGAGAGACCGGCGACGCCGTAAAAGCCCGACGCCGACCCCGTATTGAGGATTGTCGATCCGGGCGTAGCACGGAGCAGCGGCAGCGCAGCGTAGATGCCGTTGACGACGCCGCCGAAATTGATCGCGATCAGCCGGTCGGCCTCTTGCGGGTCCATGTCCATGAACTGGCCGCCCGACCCGATGCCGGCGTTGTTGAACAACACGTCGAGCCGGCCGCCGCCCGCCGCAGCAAAGGCGTCGAGCGCGCCTTTCCACTGGTCGCGGTCGCGCACGTCCATCACGTGGCGCGACGACGCGCCCGCAGGAAGCAGCGCGGCGGTTTCGTCGATCCCGGCGCTGTTGACGTCGGCGATGCCGACGAACCAGCCCTGACCGGCAAAGTGGCGCGCAACCGCCCGGCCGATACCCGATCCGCCGCCGGTGATGAAAATCGCCTTCCGTGCCATAGGGCCCCTCCTTACATTGATGTCAATGCGACAAGATGCGAAGTTGACGTTTCCGTCAAGCGGCAATCGCGGCTTGGCAAGGCGAAGCGCGCCTCGCTAAGAGATGCCGATGACCCGCGGCCTCCGCCTGATCCTGCTGTCGCTGCTGCTGTTTTGCGCGGGCCTCGCCGCTCCGGCGCGCGCCGAGGTGGTTGTCAGCTTCTATAGCCATGATTTCGGCGATCGTTTTCCGCACGCCTTCATCGTGCTCAAAGGCCGGGTCGATGCGACGGGGGAGCCGATCGACGTCAATTACGGCTTCACCGCGACGTCGGTCAGCCCGGCGATCCTGTTCGGCGCGGTGAAGGGCGAGGTGCAGACATCGAAGCCCGACTATGTCGCGAAGAGCGACCGCCAGTTCGACGTGACGGTCGATGATGCGACCTATGCGCGACTGATGGCCAAGGTCGCAGAATGGCGCGACCGCAAGCAGCCGAGTTACAGCCTGAACAAGTTCAACTGCGTCCATTTCGTCATGGAAATGGCCGAGGTGGCCGGACTGAAAGTCAACCGCAAGAGCAAGCTGTTCAAGAAGCCGAAGAGCTTCCTGATCGAAGTGAAAGGGTTGAATCCGGAATTGCGATGAAGGGGGAGGGGAATGATGCTGTTGTCGATGATGATGGTGCTCGCGGCGCAGGCGGATGCGGGCGCGGCTCCGGAGAGTGCGGAACCGATGGAGCCAGCGACCTTCCCGGGCAGCTGGGCGACGAATGATGATTATCCGGCACGCGCGATGCGCGAAGAGCGCGAAGGGACGACGGGTTTTCAGCTGACCATCGGCGCCGATGGTTTGCCGAGCGCGTGCGACATCATCTCGTCGAGCGGGCACGGCGACCTCGACGCGACGACCTGCCGGCTGGTCATGGAGCGGGCGCGCTTCAAGCCCGGGCGCGATGCGAAGGGCAAACCGACCGGCGGCACCTACAGCAACCGCATTCGCTGGCAAATCCCGGAAGGCGGCGGCATGTTTGCGCTGGGCACGCCGGGCTTCGCGATCGACGAGGGCGGCGAGGGCTGGCCGCGGCCTCCCCGGCCCGACATGGCGATGAACGGCATCCTGCCTGCGGATCATTATCCCGCCGCGGCGCGCGACGCACGCGAAGAGGGTATTGTCCGGATGGCGGTCGACGTCGATGTCGCCGGGCGCGTTACCGGATGCAGCGTGACCGAAAGCAGCCTTTCCACTTCGCTCGACACGGCATCCTGCGCCCTGATGCGCGACAAGGGGAAATTCGAACCCGCGCTCGATGGCGCGGGCAAGCCGGCAAAGGGCATGGCGCCGGTGAAATTCACCTGGCTTTTGCCGCCGGCCGAGGCGGCGGGCGACGGTGCGATCGTACCGCCCTCGGTCCGTAAATTTCCGATGAGCGACCCCGGAAGCATGGTCATGACGCTGGTCGTTGGCGCCGACGGGACGGTCAGCGGCTGCCGCTTCGAAAGCACGGGCACGATGGCACCGCCGCCCGAAGACGGATCGCCGTGCGAGATGTTTCAGGGGCCGCGCCAGTTCATTCCGTTCGTCGACGCAGACGGCAAGCCGGGCGCGCGACGCGTGACAATGCGCAGCGAATTGCTGATCGAGGATGCTCCCGCCGCTGCGCCGTCAAAATAGCTGCCGGACCTAGACGCCGCGCCGCTTTCACCCTATGTTCAGGGAACGGGGCGCAATATTTGTCGTTCCGGACGTATAGAGGGGCGATTCTTGCGGTTATTGCTGACCCTTTTGGCATTGCTGACCGGCCTGGCGACCGCCGACCGGGCCGTTGCCGCGCCTGCCGTTCCGGCGGCGATGGGGGCGCTGGTCCTGCTCGCCGAAACCGCAGGCAAGACCGAAGCCAACGAGGCCGAGCGCCGTCCGGCCACCACCGCGCCGACGCGCCGCACGTCGAGCGGCAGCGGCAAGCCGCGCAAGGCGCCGCCGCCGCACCTTCCGGGCCTGCTCACCGGCAGCGACCGCGCGCTCGAATAGAGCAGTGCTTTAGCGTCCGTTTCCAGGACGCCGCCCCGTCATCGGGGCATTTTCATATTCACGCGGCGACGGCGCCGCCTTTTCATTCTCATTCCAAGGAAATTCCATGTTTGCTGGCCTCGCCAAGAGCCTGTTCGGCTCGTCCAACGACCGTTATGTCGCCTCGATCCGCAAGATCGTCGACAAGATCAACGCCTTCGAACCTGCGATGCAGGCGCTCGACGATGCGGGGTTGCAGGCGCAGACGCAGAAATTCCGGGGCCGCCTCGAAGCAGGCGAGTCGCTCGACGATATCCTGCCCGAAGCCTTTGCCACGGTGCGGGAGGCGGCGGTCCGCACGCTCGGCATGCGCCATTTCGACGTGCAGATGGTCGGCGGCATCGTTCTCCACCGCGGCGAGATCGCCGAAATGGCGACGGGCGAAGGCAAGACGCTGATGGCGACGTTGCCCTGTTATCTCAACGCGCTCGAGGGCAAGGGTGTCCATGTCGTCACGGTCAACGATTATCTCGCCCGCCGCGACGCCGAGTGGATGGGCACCGTTTACGGCTTCCTCGGCTTGACCACCGGGATCATCGTCCCGAACCTCAACGAGATGCAGCGCCGTGATGCCTATAACAGCGACATTACCTACGCGACGAACAACGAACTCGGCTTCGACTATCTCCGCGACAATATGAAATTCGACCGTCAGCAGATGGTCCACCGCGAATTCAATTTCGGCATCGTCGACGAGGTCGATTCGATCCTGATCGACGAAGCGCGCACGCCGCTGATCATCTCGGGCCCGACCGACGACAAGTCGGAGCTTTATATCCGCGTCAACGAGGTCGTGCTGGGCCTCGCCGAAGAGGATTATGAGAAGGACGAAAAGTCCAAGTCGATCAGCCTGACTGAAGACGGTACCGAGCATGTCGAGCGCCTGCTCGAGGCGGCCGGCCTGCTTCAGGGCAATAATCTCTACGACATCGAAAACACGCAGGTCGTCCATCACGTCAACCAGGCGCTGAAGGCGATCCAGATGTTCCGGATCGATACCGACTATATCGTCAAGGACGGCAAGGTCGTGATCATCGACGAATTCACCGGCCGCATGATGGACGGGCGCCGCTGGTCCGACGGCCTGCATCAGGCGGTTGAGGCGAAGGAAGGCGTGCAGATCGAGCCCGAGAACCAGACGCTCGCATCGATTACCTTCCAGAATTATTTCCGCATGTATCCGAAACTGTCGGGCATGACCGGCACCGCGGCGACCGAGGCCGCCGAATTCTTCGACATCTACAAGATGAATGTCGTCAACATCCCGACCAACCGTCCGATCGCGCGCATCGACGACGAGGATGAGTTCTACAAGAATATCACCGACAAGTTCGGCGCGATCGCCAAGACGATCCGCGAAGCGAACGAGCGCGGCCAGCCGGTGCTCGTCGGCACCGTGTCGATCGAAAAGTCCGAATTGCTCTCGTCGTACCTCGAAAAGGAAGGCGTGCCTCACAGCGTTTTGAACGCGCGTTTCCACGAAAGCGAAGCGCATATCGTTGCGCAGGCGGGGCGCACCGGCGCTGTGACGATCGCGACGAACATGGCGGGCCGCGGCACCGACATCAAACTCGGCGGTAACGAGGAATTCCGCATCGACGACGAGTTGAAGGACCTGCCCGAAGGCCCCGAGCGCGACGCTGGTATCGCGCGCATCCAGGCCGAAGTCGCCGCCGAGCGCGAAGCGGTGAAGGCCGCGGGCGGGCTGTTCGTGCTCGCGACCGAGCGCCACGAAAGCCGCCGCATCGACAACCAGCTGCGCGGCCGTTCGGGCCGTCAGGGCGACCCCGGCCTGTCGAAATTCTACCTCTGCCTCGACGACGACCTGCTGCGCATCTTCGGCCCCGACACGCTGTTTTCGAAGATGATGAACAAGAACCTCGAGGACGGCGAGGCGATCGGCTCGAAATGGCTGTCGAAGGCGATCGAGACCGCGCAGAAGAAGGTCGAGGCGCGCAACTATGACATCCGCAAGCAGGTCGTCGAGTATGACAACGTCATGAACGACCAGCGCAAGGTCATCTACGAGCAGCGCGGCGAGATCATCGACAGCGAGACCGTCGACGACGTCATGCTCGCGATGCGCGCCGAGACGGTAAACGCGATCGTCGCCGACGCGTGCCCGCCGGGAAGCTATCCCGAGCAGTGGAATCTCGACCAGATGAAGGAACGGATCGAGAATATCCTCGACCTTTCGCCGCCGATCGATGCGTGGATGCAGGAAGATGCGGTCGAGCCCGAAATGTTCGAGGAACGCATCCAGGCGCAGGCCGATGCGGTCGCGGCCGAAAAGGCGGCGCTCGTCGATCAGGAAACGTGGAAGGGCATCGAAAAGTCGATCCTGCTCCAGACGCTCGACCATCACTGGAAAGAGCATCTCTCGACCCTCGACGCGCTGCGTCAGGTCGTTTTCCTGCGCGCCTATGCGCAGAAGCAGCCGATCAACGAGTATAAGCAGGAGGCCTTTGCGCTGTTCGAGCGCATGCTGTCGAACATCCGCGAAGATGTGACGCGCACGGTCGCGCGCATCGACCTGCGCTTCGAAGAACCCGAGGCGATGCCGCTGCCCGACCTGCCGGACTTTCTGACGACGCATATCGATCCGTTTACCGGCGAGGACAACAGCGCCGACATCGACGGCGGCGAACTGGGCGTGATCGCGAACACGCTGCCCCCGATGCAGATCCCGCGTCCCGACCTGCCCGAGGGCGAGAACCCCTATGCGGCGCTCGACATCAGTCGCAATGCGCCGTGCCCCTGCGGTTCGGGCCGCAAGTACAAGCATTGCCACGGGGCGATCTGACGCCGACCGTCTCGCCCTCCTTTCGTCACCCCGGACTTGATCGGCGAGTATCGCCTTCCGACAAGGAAGGGGGTGTTCCCCCGCCTTCGCGGGGGAACGCATACTTGCTCCAATGGGATATATCCCGACCTGATCCGGGGGCCATGCCGCGCCGTGGAGATGGCTGCCGGATCAAGTCCGGGGTGACGAAGACAGAAGCAGCGAAGTCCTTGAAGATACTGCAATACCATCGCTCATGAGTCCGCTTGCCAAGCGGTGCGGGCGCGATTAGCATCGCCTTCACAAGCTTGGCGGCCGCGTAGCCAGACAAGCACGCAGCAGGCAGGAATGAGGGCGCCGCGCACGCCGAACCATCGGGCGCGGCCGGACCGGTGGCATGTTGCGTGGAAAGGGCTGGGCATTTCCTTTTTCGACGAGATGACGGGGCAGGGCGGCGATGTCCGTTCGCCCTATCGCGACTATTCGGACTGGTTCGGGCGCGAAGATGCGGCGCGCATCCAGCGCAAGGCACAGCAGGCCGAGGGCTTTTTCCGTACCACCGGCATCACCTTCAACGTCTATGGCGAGGACGAGGCCGACGAGCGGCTGATCCCCTTCGACGTTGTCCCGCGGATCATTTCGGCGAGCGAGTGGCGGCGGCTGTCGCGCGGGATCGAGCAACGGGTTCGCGCGCTCAACGCCTTTCTCCATGACATTTATCACCGGCAGGAAATCCTGCGCGCCGGCCGCGTACCGGTCGACCTGATCTCGCGCAACGAAGCGTTCCTGCCGATGATGATGGGGATGGACCCGCCGGGCGGCGTCTATACGCACATCAGCGGCATCGACATCGTTCGCACCGGCGCCGACGAATATTATGTGCTCGAGGATAATGCGCGAACCCCGTCGGGGGTCTCCTACATGCTCGAAAATCGCGAGACGATGCTCCAGATGTTTCCCGAGCTGTTCGCGAAGATTTCGGTGCGCGAGGTCAGCGACTATCCGCTCAACCTGTTGAAATCGCTTGCCGCCTGCGCGCCGCCTGCGTGTGGCGGTACACCCACTGTCGCGGTGCTGACCCCCGGCATCCACAACAGCGCCTATTTCGAACACAGCTTCCTTGCCGATCAGATGGGCGCCGAGCTGGTCGAGGGCCATGACCTCCGCGTCGTCGACGGGCGCGTGGCGATGCGCACGACGCAGGGCTATACGCCGATCGACGTCCTCTATCGCCGCGTCGACGATGATTTCCTCGACCCGCTCAATTTCCGGCCCGACTCGATGCTGGGGGTGCCGGGAATCTGGGATGTCTATCGCGCCGGCGGGATTACGATCGCGAACGCACCGGGGACCGGGATCGCCGACGACAAGGCGCTCTACAGCTATATGCCCGATATCATCGAATTCTATACGGGCGAGAAGGCACTGCTTCCCAATGTGCCGACCTGGCGCTGCTCGGAGCCCGAGCATCTGCGCGAAGTGCTCGACCGGCTGCCCGAACTGGTGGTGAAGGAAGTCCACGGATCGGGCGGCTACGGCATGCTCGTCGGCCCGGCGGCGAGCAAGAAGGAGATCGCGGCGTTTCGCGCGAAGCTCGAGGCGAACCCGCGCAATTATATCGCGCAGCCGACGCTGTCGCTCTCGACCGTGCCGATCTTCACGAAGGCGGGACTGACGCCGCGCCACGTCGACCTGCGTCCCTTCGTACTGATGTCGCCGCAGGGGATCCGGATCACGCCGGGCGGGCTGACGCGCGTCGCGATGAGCAAGGGGTCGCTGGTGGTGAATTCGAGCCAGGGGGGCGGCACCAAAGATACCTGGGTACTGGAGGACTGATGCTCGGGAAAACCGCAGGATCGCTCTACTGGATGGCGCGCTACCTCGAACGGAGCGAGAATAACGCGCGGCTGATCGACGCCGGCTTTCGTATCGCGCTGACGCGGTCGAGCACGGCGCGCTCCGAATGGCGATCGGTGCTCGTCACCGCGGGGCAGGATTCGGCCTTCCGGCAGGCGCATGGCGAGGACTATACCTCGCAGCGCGTCGTCGATTTCCTGCTCCGCGACCCCGCCAATCCGTCGAGCATATTGTCGGTCGTCAAGCGCGCACGCGACAATGCCCGCACCGCGCGCACTTACCTGACGCGCGAGGTGTGGGAGGCGGTCAACACGAGCTGGATGACGCTCGGCGCGCTGCTCAAGCGGCAGGTGCGCGAGGATGATCTGCCCGATGTGCTTGCGGCGATTCGCCAGCAAAGCGCGCAGGTGGTGGGCGCATTCTCGGGCACGATGTTGCGCAACGACGGCTATAATTTCGCGCGCCTTGGCACCTTCCTCGAACGCGCCGACAACACGGCGCGCATCCTCGACGTCAAATATTATCTGCTGCTGCCGTCGGTCGCGCATATCGGCAGCTCGATCGACAATGTGCAGTGGGAGACGATCCTGCGCTCGGTGTCGGCGCACCGCGCCTATCACTGGCTGTACGGCGCCGAGATCAGCGCGCTCAAGATCGCCGAATTCCTGATCCTCTATAAACAGATGCCGCGCAGCCTCGCCTTCTGCTGCGACCAGATGAACGACAATCTCGGCCTGCTTCAGCGCAGCTACAATGAGGAGACCGAAGCGGTGCAGATGGGGACGGCGATCTGCCGCGATCGGCTGTCGCGCCCGATCCAGTCGATCTTCGACGGCGGGTTGCACGAATTCATCACCGACTTCCTCCGCGCCAATGCCGCGCTCGCGCGGCAGATCGAGCGCGACTACCGGTTCGTGGAGTGACCATGCGCCTTCGTGTCGAACATAGCACCCATTATAATTTCGACGGCCATGTGGCCTACGCGCTCCAGCAGCTCAAGCTGACGCCGAAGGAACGCCCGGGACAGCAGCTGATCCACAACTGGTCGGTCGGGATCGAGGGTGGGGCGCAGCAGCTCCACTATACCGACCATCACGGGAATGGCGTCGACCTCGTCTCGTTGAACAGCGGCACGCACGAGCTGACCATCCGCTGCACCGGCGAGGTCGAGCTGGTGACGTGGGACGGGGTGATCGGGCCGCACCGCGGCGCGATGCCGCTCTGGACCTTTCTGCGGCCGACGCCGCTGACGCGTGCGGGGCGCGGGGTGCGTTCGCTGACCGCCGAGCTGGGCCGCGATTTCGCGAACGACATCGAGCGCGCGCACGCGTTGTCGGCGCTGATTTTGGCGAAGCTGCCTTACCGGATCGGGGTCACCGATGCCGAGACGACCGCCGAGCAGGCACTCGCCGGCGAGGGTGGCGTTTGCCAGGATCATGCGCATATCTTCATCGCCGCGATGCGCCACCTCGGGCACCCGGCACGCTATGTTTCGGGCTATCTGATGATGAACGACCGGACGCATCAGGATGCAACCCACGGCTGGGCCGAGGCGTATTTCGAGCATATCGGCTGGATCGGTTTCGATGTGAGCAATGGCCACTCACCCGACCAGCGCTACATTCGTGTCGCGACCGGCCTCGATTATCGCGACGCCGCCCCGGTTCGCGGGATGCGCTATGGTGCAGCGCAAGAAAATCTGGTTGTCCAATTGCAGGTCCAGCAATAAGCGGGCGGGGACGATCAGGACTTTCCGGGCGGGGAAACGGGATTCGATGACTTATTGCGTTGGCATGCGTTTGAACAAGGGGCTGGTGTTCATGTCGGACACCCGTACCAACGCCGGCGTCGACGACATTTCGCAGGTCCGCAAGATGCGCAGCTGGCATGTGCCGGGCGAGCGCGTGATTACGCTGATGTCGGCGGGCAACCTTGCGACGACGCAGGCCGTCGTCAGCCTGCTCGACGAGCGCACCAAGGCGCCCGAGGAGCGGCATCCGTCGATCCTCGCTGCGCCGTCGATGTTCGCGGTCGCGACGATCATCGGCGAGACGCTGCGCAATATCGTGATGCGTCACAATGACGAGGGGCCCGCGGCGGAGTCGCTGTTTCGCGCGTCGCTGATCGTCGGCGGACAGATCAAGGGCGCCGAACCGCGGCTGTTCCTGATCTATCCCGAAGGCAATTTCATCGAGGCCGGAGAGGATAATCCCTTCTTCCAGATCGGTGAGACGAAATATGGGCGGCCGATCATCGTGCGCTCCTACGACCCCGCGATGTCGTTCGAGGATGCGGTGAAGCTGCTCTGCGTCTCGTTCGATTCGACGATCCGCGCCAATGCCGGGGTCGACCTGCCGATCGACCTCAAGGTCCATGAACGCGATGATTTCGTGGGGGTGCGCGAGCGCCGCTTCGAACGCAACGACCCCTATTTCGAAAGCGTCGCCGACGGCTGGGCCGAGGCGTTGGGGATCGCGCTCGCCGAACTGCCCGACTTTCATTTCTGAGATCGCCGCAAGGCTCGGGGAAAGGGAGGGCCCGGAAGGTACGCGACCTTCCGGGCCTTGTTGCTCCGGCCGTCAGGGAGGGGGGAGGAGCGGCCGGAACTTGGGGGTGCCTTGTATATGGTGCCCCGCGGTCGCCGGTTCAACCATACCAAAGAATGATACGGCCTATCTGTTCTTGCGCCCTTCGATCAGCCCGTCGACAAGGCTGGGGTCGGCGAGCGTCGAGGTGTCGCCCAGCGATCCGAAATCATTCTCGGCGATCTTGCGCAGGATGCGGCGCATGATCTTGCCCGAGCGCGTCTTGGGCAGGCCGGGAGTCAGATGGATATGGTCGGGGGTCGCGATCGGGCCGATCTCGGTGCGCACCTGCTGCTTCAATGCCGCCTCGACCTCGGCGGTCGGCTCGACCCCGGCGTTTAATGTGACATAGGCGTAGATGCCCTGACCCTTGATGTCGTGCGGGAAACCGACGACTGCGGCTTCGGCGACGAGGTCGTGGAGGACGAGCGCGCTTTCGACCTCGGCGGTGCCCATCCGGTGCCCCGATACGTTGATCACATCATCGACGCGGCCGGTGATGCGCCAGTAACCGTCGGCGTCGCGGCGGCAGCCGTCGCCGGTGAAATATTTGCCCTTGTAGGTCGAGAAATAGGTCTCGGCAAAACGCTGGTGATCGCCGTAGATCGTCCGCGCCTGCCCCGGCCAGCTGTGCGTGATGCAGAGGTTGCCTTCGGCCGCGCCGCCGGTCTGTTCATCGACGAGCACGCCGCCCTCGGCATCGACCAGTTGCGGCCGGATGCCGAAGAACGGACGCCCCGCGCTGCCGGGCTGCATCGCATGCGCACCGGGCAGGGTGGTGATCATGATCCCGCCGGTTTCGGTCTGCCACCAGGTGTCGATCACGGGGACGCGACCCTTGCCGACGAGTTGGTGATACCAGCGCCACGCCTCGGGATTGATCGGCTCGCCGACGCTGCCGAGCAGGCGGATCGACGACAGGTCATGGCGCGTCACATAATCGTCGCCCTCGCGCATCAGCGCGCGGATCGCGGTGGGGGCGGTGTAGAGGATGTTGACCTTGTGCTTGTCGACGACCTGCCAGAAACGGTCGTGGTCGGGATAATTGGGCACGCCTTCGAACATCAACGTCGTCGCGCCATTTTGCAGCGGGCCATAGACGACGTAGCTGTGTCCCGTGACCCAGCCGATATCGGCGCTGCACCAGAAGATTTCGCCGGGACGGTAGTCGAAGCCGTACCAGAAGGTGCTTGCCGTCCAGACGCTGTAGCCGCCGACGGTGTGCAGCACGCCCTTGGGCTTGCCGGTCGAACCCGAGGTATAAAGGATGAACAGCGGGTCCTCGGCGCCCATCGGCTCGCAAGGGCATGTGTCGTCCACATCGGCCGACAGCGCGTCGTACCAATGGTCGCGTCCTTCCTTCATCGCCACATCGCCGCCGGTGTGTGCGATGACGAGCACCGCCTTCACATCGACACGCTCGAGCGCCTTGTCGACATTGGCTTTGAGCGGAACCACCTTGCCGCCGCGCAGGCCTTCATCGGCGCAGATCACCCAGTCGCTCGCGCAATCCTCGATCCGGCCGTGGATCGCCTCGGGCGAGAAACCGCCGAAAACGACGCTATGCACCGCGCCGATACGCGCGCAGGCGAGCATCGCGACCGCGCCCTCGGGGATCATCGGCATATAGATGGTGACGCGGTCGCCCTTGCGGACGCCGAGCTTCTTCAGCGTGTTCGCAAAGCGGATGACGTCGGCGAGCAGCGCGGCATAGCTGATCGTACGGGTCTCGCCGTCGGGGGCATCGGGCTCGAAGATGATCGCGGTACGCTCGCCTTGGCCGGCGGCGACATGGCGGTCGATCGCGTTGTGGCAGAGGTTGAGGACGCCGTCCTCATACCATTTGATTTCGACGGGATCGTAGGACCAGTTGGCAATCTTCGTCGGCGGAGTCACCCAGTCGAGCCGCTTCGCCTGTTCGGCCCAGAAACCGTCGGGATCGTCGATGCTCGCGGCATAGAGACGGTCGTAATCGGCGGCGGTGCAATGGGTGTTCGCGGCGGCGTCGGCGGGGACGGGAACAAAAGGTTCGGACGGCGGCAACTCTGACACGGCGACTCTCCCATTCGGGTTTGCATTGTTCGCCCGCTGCGATAACCCGCGAGCCACAAACTGCAAGGCGCGAAGGCGTTTATGAAGGGACAGATGATGGTTCAACTGGGCCAGGAGACCGGCGCGCTTCTCGACAGGCTGGGGGTCGACCGCGCGCTATGGACCGACGGTTCGATGCCGTCGGTAACGCCGCTGACCGGCGAACAGCTGGGGCAGGTGCAGGTCGCCGACGCAGTGGCGATCGACGATATGGTGGGCAAGGCAAGCGCCGCCTTTCGTGCCTGGCGTCACGTGCCCGCACCGCGCCGCGGCGAGCTGGTCCGTCTGTGGGGCGAGGAATTACGCGCGGCGAAGGACGATCTGGCGAAGCTGGTGACGATCGAGGCAGGCAAGATCCCGTCCGAGGGTGCGGGCGAAGTGCAGGAGATGATCGATGTCTGCGACTTCGCGGTCGGGCTTTCCCGGCAATTATACGGCCTGACCATCGCGACCGAGCGACCGGGACACCGGATGATGGAGGTCTGGCATCCGCTGGGTGTCGTCGGCGTGATTTCGGCATTCAACTTTCCGGTCGCGGTATGGGCATGGAACGCCGCCCTAGCGCTCGTCTGCGGCAACAGCGTCATATGGAAACCGTCCGAAAAGACGCCGCTGACCGCGCTCGCGGTGCAGGCGGTTTTTGCGCGCGCGATGGCGCGGTTCGGCGATGCACCCGAGGGATTGGCGCAGCTTCTTGTCGGCGGACGCGAGGCGGGCGAGGCGCTGGTCGACGACCGGCGCGTCGCGCTGGTGTCGGCGACGGGGTCGACGCGGATGGGGCGCGCGGTCGCGCCGCGGCTCGCCGGGCGGTTCGCGCGCGCGATCCTCGAACTCGGCGGCAACAATGGCGTGATCGTCGCGCCGTCGGCCGATCTCGATCTCGCGCTGCGCGGTGTTGCCTTCGGCGCGATGGGAACGGCGGGGCAACGCTGCACGACGACGCGGCGGCTGTTCCTGCACGACAGTATCTACGATGGCTTCGTCGCGAAATTGAAGGCGGCGTATACCAGCGTCGGCGTCGGCAATCCGCTGGAGAGCGAGGTCCTCGTCGGGCCGCTGATCGACCGCGCGGCGTACGAGATGATGCAGGGAGCCCTGAGCGCCGCGGCCGCGGCCGGTGGCGTCGTGCATGGCGGCGAGCGCGTCGGCGACGGCGCGAGCTTCTATGCGAAGCCCGCGCTTGTCGAGATGCCGGGGCAGGTGGGGCCGGTGCTCGAGGAGACGTTCGCGCCGATCCTTTATGTAATGCGCTACCACGACCTCGATGCGGTGATCGAGTTGCACAACGATGTCGCCGCCGGTCTGTCGTCAGCGATCTTCACCACCGACATGCGCGAAGCCGAACGCTTCCTGCTCGCGAGCGACTGCGGCATCGCAAACGTCAATCTTGGCACTTCGGGTGCCGAGATCGGCGGCGCGTTCGGCGGCGAGAAGGAAACCGGCGGTGGGCGTGAATCGGGCTCGGACAGCTGGAAAGCCTATATGCGGCGCGCGACGAACACGGTGAACTACTCGGATGCGCTGCCGCTCGCGCAGGGCGTGAGTTTCGAGATTTAATAGCAATCCCATTGGTAGAAGATTTTGCTGAAGTCGCGCTTCAGCAGGTCTTCGCGCCGGATCATGAACTGGCCCTGCCCCATATCGCCCCACATCAGGTGATCGTCGCTCCACAGGTTGATCAATACCCGGTCGACGTCCTGATAGGCCGGCGTTGCGCGCCAGTCCGATTGCGTGAATCCGGGATGGCCGCCGACATGATGGCGCTGCGGGGTCAGTTCATACTGCTTGTCCGCAAAGTCATGGATGCCGTTGATCTTGTCGCTCTCGAACAGCTTTTTAAGATCCCTTTCGGCCAGCCAGGAATCGGTCGAGGGAAATTGCTCGACGCGTTTCGGCTTCAGGGCGACACCCTGTCTGACCGTGCTGTCATTCAGCGGCGAATAATCGTCGATCCCGCGATCGCCGCGCGGCGTTCCCCTATGCAGCTTGCCGGCACCGTCCATCTTTTCGCGCCAGATGACGCGAAACTTGCCCGCTTCGGGCTTTTCAAAGTTCGCGCCGTAAAGATTGTCGCGCGCGATGAAGAACTGCAACACGCCGCTTTCGGGATAATCCGGCAGAGGTGGCATTTCGGCGAAATCGACCTGTGCCAGGAAGGACATCGGCCGCCCCTCGCCATCGGCTGGCCAAGCTTCGCCCGCCGCCAGCCAAACAGGGCCGCCGATGCGGGTGCCGCCGACGGTTGCGGGAGCGGGGCCCGCCGGCTCGAGATCGATTGCCGGAAGGCTATGCCCCTTCTGCCACGCGGCAAATTCGGCCACCGCCGGATCGCGCAGCAATTCCAGCATTGTCGGCTCGGCCGGTGTCGCCGGGGCGCATCCGAAAAGGCTCATGATGGCGGCGCCGAAGGCCAGCCGGACGAGAGGGTTTTTCATGGCTCGGTGATAGCCGCCGATCTTCGCGGGTGCGAGCCGATTCAGGCTCGCCAGCCGTAGCCTTCCTCCAGCGCGACGATCTGCCCTCGGGCGCCGACCGGCTCTGTCTTGCCGTCGGTCAAAAAGGCCAGCATTGCGGCATCGCTCACATCGACATGCGCGAGCGTACGGTCGCCTTCGGGCGTCCGGGCCACGACGACACCCGCCCTGGGCCCGCCATCGCGGCCATAGAAGACGGTATAGCTTTCGATCGTCGCCGGCCCGGCATAGTCCTCGATCAGGTCGGGCACCGGCCCGCGCTTTGTCTCCGCCTCCGCCTGATAGTCGAAATCCTGCGGGAAGCTCGCCGCCGCGATCGGCTGCTTGCCCAGCACGATGCAATGATTGTCGGTTGCGAAGCCGCCATTCGCGAAGAGGAAGCCGTAACGCCCTTCGCTGCGCAGCTTTTGGGTCATCGAGACCACCGCATGGCTCATATAATTGGCGATCGGCCCGCCGCCAAAGGTGAGCCCGCCGAACACCGTTGCGGGGCGGTCCCACGGCCAGCCGAGAATCCGCCGCGCCATCTTGGGCACGCAGGGGAAGCAGCTGTAGAGTTCGACGCAGTCGAAATCCTCGACAGTCATCGCGTTCAATTCGAGGGTGCGGGTGATCGATGTTTCCATGCTAACGCTGCCGTCGTAGCGGTCGCGGTGGAGGATGCTCGCAGGCTCTTTCGCGGCGGCGCCCATGCCGACGTAGATCAGCCGGTCGTCGGATATGCCGCGGCGGCGCGCTTCGGCGAGGCTTGTGACGATAAAGCCGGCGCCCTGGTTGACCGACGAGTTGGCGACCATCAGCTTCGAATAGGGAAAGGCGATCGGGCGGTTGCGTTCATCGACGCGCAGAATGTCCTCGGGCGTTGCAGGCTTGCGGATCCACGCGCCGTCGTTCGCTGCGGCGACCTCCGAAAAGCGCGACCAGATTTCGGCGCTTTCGAACTGTGCATCCTCGAGGCTCTCGCCCCATGCGGCGCGCGTCGCATTTTCATAGAGCGGGTATACGTCGACCGGCGCGGCGAGACCGTGCTTCTGGGCGTAATTGGGCTCGCGGCGCGTCGCGACCTTGCGGATCGCATTATAGCTTTTGTCCTCGCCGCTTGCGGCCTTGGCGGCGCGGCCCGCGGCGGTGCGCAGCGCCTCGGCGCCGACGATGGCAGCGAGCCTGACTTCGCCCGCGCCGATGCGGTTCGCGGCTTCGTTGAGCAGGCGTATGGGTGTGTCGCCATGCGGTGCCGCCGACTGATAGTTGATCGCCGGCGTCGCTCCGATTGCGGCGGCGAGCGGTTCGGGCAGCTTGCCGAGGCTGTGGAAACTGATCTGGTCGACGATCGCGAGGCTGTCGAGGTCGGCGAGGAGCCCGCCACCCGCATCGGTGTCCGCGATCTTCAGCGCCGCGACCATCAGACCGAGTGAGTCGAGGCCCTGATCGGGATCATCGGGCCGGTCGTTGACCTGTCCGACCCCGATGATGACGGGAATGCGCTCGGGGTCGGTCATCGCCATGTCAGCGCGCCTTCCACTCGGGCTTGCGCTTCTGCGCGAAGGCGAGCGGGCCTTCGCGGGCGTCCTCGCTGCGCATCAGCACGCCGCGTTCGCGGGTATTATGCTCCCAATAGGGCGCGTCGGCGGCGATGCGGCCCTCGTCGATGCCGAGCGCGACGCGTTTTGACGCCTGCACCGAGAGCGGGGCGTTGGCGGCGATTTTTTCCGCGATCGCGATCGCGGTCGGGAGCAGATCGGCGAGCGGGACGACATGGTTGACGAGGCCGAACTCGGCGGCACGCGCGGCGGGGATCGGATCACCCGTCAGCATATATTCCATCGCCAGCTTGCGCGGCAATTGCTGCGCGAGGCGGAAGGCGCCGCCCGCTGCGGCGAACAGCCCGACCTTGACCTCGGGCAGCCCGAATTGCGCATGGTCGGCGGCGACGATGATGTCGCTCATCAGCGCGATCTCGCAGCCGCCGCCAAAGGCGAAGCCGTTGACCGCCGCGATGATCGGTTTCGAGATCGGGTGCGATACCATGCCGGCAAAGCCCCACGCCTGTTGTTCGGGATCGGACGGCGCGAGGCTCTCGCCGCGCGACAGCGCAACGAGGTCGGCGCCGGCGCAGAAGCTCTTGTCGCCCGCGCCGGTGATGACGACGGCGCGGATTTCGGGATCGTTCTCAGCTTCCTCAAGCGCGATGCCGACGCCGATATGCACCGCGGCGTTCACCGCGTTGCGTGCCTCGGGCCGGTTGATCGTCACGATCAGGATATGGCCGCGGCGTTCGGTGAGGATGGTCGTGTCGGTCATCGCGAATCTCTCCCTTCCGGGCGAGTATCGCGGTTGGTTGACGTTTACGTCAACTGTAATCCTCTCTGCCGCGAAGCGATGGGGAGGGGGACCATCCGAAGGATGGTGGAGGGGCGGCGACGTCGCGTCATGGCCCCTCCGTCAGCGCTTCGCGCTGCCACCTCCCCATGCCTTCGGCACAGGGAGGAACAAGGTTAGATCGACTGGCCGGTCTTCGCCCAGTCGGCGAGGAAGCCTTCGATGCCCTTTTCGGTCAGGATATGCTTGAACAGCCCCTTGATCACCGACGGCGGCGCGGTCATCACGTCGGCGCCGATCTTGGCGGCTTCGAGCACATGGATGCCGTGGCGTACGCTCGCGACGAGGATTTCGGTCTCATAGGCATAATTGTCGTAGATCAGCCGGATGTCGGCGATCAACTGCATGCCGTCGAAGCCATTGTTGTCGTGGCGGCCGCCGAAGGGCGAAACGAAGGTCGCGCCGGCCTTCGCCGCGAGCAAAGCCTGCGCCGCCGAGAAGCAGAGCGTGACATTGACCATCGTGCCGTCGCCGGTCAGCGCCTTGCAGGTCTTGAGGCCGTCGATCGTCAGCGGCACCTTGATGCAGACATTGTCGGCGATCTTGCGGAGGACTTCGGCCTCTTTCATCATCGTCGCATGGTCGAGCGCGACGACTTCGGCCGACACCGGGCCGGTGGTGAGTGCACAGATTTCGCGGGTCACTTCCTTGAAGTCGCGGCCCGACTTGGCGATCAGCGACGGGTTGGTGGTGACGCCGTCGAGCAGGCCGGTCGCGGCGAGTTCCTGGATGTCGGCGATTTCGGCGGTGTCGGCGAAGAATTTCATGGCGCGGGGCTTTCTGGTGGGAATGTGATTCGGGATTGCGTCCGCCCTAGAACAACGCGCGCAAAATATGAACCGCCCGCTCCCTCCTTCGTCATGCCGGACTTGATCCGGCATCCATTCCCTGCGCCGCGTGGACCCCGGATCAAGTCCGGGGTGACGGCAATTGGAAAAGGGGGTGGCGTTCCGTCTTTGTTCCGATTATGCGAGCCGCATGGCCAAAGCGAAGCGTCAATATGTCTGCCAGAATTGCGGCTCCGCCACTTATCGCTGGCAGGGGCAATGCGCCGATTGCGGCGAATGGAACACGCTGGTCGAAGAGGCCGGTGAAACGGTCTTTTCGGCCAAGCACGACCTCAGCCGGGGGGGGCGCGCGCTCGCGCTCGAAACGCTCGATGCCGACAGCAGGATGCCCGAACGCATGCTGTGCGGAATCGCCGAATTCGACCGCGCGCTCGGCGGCGGGTTCGTTGCGGGGTCCGCCACGCTGATCGGCGGCGATCCGGGGATCGGCAAGTCGACCTTGTTGCTGCAGGCGGCCGGACGGCTCGCGAAGGCGGGCAAGTCGGTCGTCTATATCAGCGGCGAGGAAGCCGCGGCGCAGGTGCGGCTGCGCGCGCAGCGGCTGGGGCTCGGCAACGCGCCGGTCGCGCTCGCGAGCGCGACCTCGGTGCGCGATATCCTCGCGACGCTCGACGGGCGCGATGCCGATTTCGTCGTGATCGATTCGATCCAGACGATGCATAGCGACCTGATCGACAGCGCGCCGGGGACGGTGAGCCAGGTCCGCGCGAGCGCGCAGGAACTGATCCGCTATGCCAAGGACAGCGACGCGGCGATCGTGCTCGTCGGCCATGTGACGAAGGACGGGACGATCGCGGGACCGCGCGTGCTCGAACATATGGTCGACACGGTGCTGGCGTTCGAGGGCGAGCGCAGCCACCAATATCGTATCCTGCGCGCGGTAAAGAACCGCTTCGGCGGCACCGACGAGATCGGGGTGTTCGCGATGGGCGAGGAGGGGCTGGGCGAGGTGTCGAACCCCTCGAGCCTGTTCCTGACCGACCGCAGCCGCGACGTTCCGGGATCGGTGGTGTTCCCCGCGCTCGAGGGTACGCGGCCGGTGCTCGTCGAGGTGCAGGCGCTGACCGTGCGGCTCGCGAGCGGCGCGACCCCCCGCCGCGCGGTCGTCGGCTGGGACAGCGGGCGGCTCGCGATGGTGCTTGCGGTGCTCGAGGCACGTTGCGGGCTGCAGATGGGCGCCGCCGAAGTCTATCTGAACATCGCGGGTGGTTATCGCCTCACCGATCCCGCCGCGGATCTTGCGGTCGCCGCGGCGCTGATCTCGGCGTTCAGCGAGCGGCCGGTGCCCGCCGACGCGATCGTTTTCGGCGAATTGTCGCTGTCGGGTGAGGTGCGACAGGTTTCGCACGACGGGCTGCGGCTACGCGAGGCGGCGAAGCTCGGATTCTCGCGCGGCTGGGGACCGAAGGGCATGAAGCCGGTCGGCGGGATTTCGGTCACCGGTTTCGGCCGTCTCGGCGAACTCGTTGACCTGATGCTCGGGCGCGACTAGCGACCACAAAATGGGAAGTCTGACGGCTCTGGATATCATCGTGCTGACGCTGGTCGGCGGCAGCGCGGTGCTCGGTTTTTCGCGCGGGCTGGTGCAGGAGGTGACGAGCCTCCTTGCCTGGGTCCTTGCGATCGCGGCGGTGCGCTTCTTCCACCCGCTGGCAACCGACCTGCTCGGCGGCTGGATGGGCGATGGCGGCGGCGCGGCGATGCTGGCGTTCGTGATCCTCTTCGGTGGCGTCTTCGCCTTCACCAAATGGGGCGGACGCGCGATGGGACAGCGCAGCCGCGCGTCGCTGGTGGGCGGTTTCGACCGCGGTCTCGGCGCGGGGTTTGGCGCGGTGAAGGGCCTGATGATCGCAACCATCGGCTTTATGGCGATCACCCTGCTCTACGACATCGGTTACGGCAATGCGCAGCGCCCGGCATGGGTAACGGACAGCCGCACCTATCCCGCGCTGAGCGCGACGAGCGGGGCGCTGAGCAAGGTGATTGCGGAGCGCCGCGCCGAAGCGCGCGAGGCCGAAGCCAATGGCGACAGGCAGGATGCGCCCGAAGCGCCAAAGTCATGAGCGCGCCGCTCTATAACCGCGACATATTGGCGCTGGCGGTGGCGAGCGCCGAGCATCTGCCCAACCCCGCTGCGCGCTATCATGCGAATGCCCGCGCGCCGCTGTGCGGAAGCCGGATCATTGTCGACATCGATGCAGACGAGGCCGGGCGCGTGACGGGTGTCGGCATGCATGTCGAGGCCTGCGCGCTGGGGCAGGCTGCGGCGACCTTGCTCGCGCGCCATGCGCAGGGACGCCGCCTTGCCGACATTCGTGCCGCGCGCGACGCGATTGCCGACTGGTTCGCCGGCACGGGCGAAGCGCCCGACTGGCCAGGTTTTGACCTGCTCGCCGCGGCGCGCGACTATCCGGCGCGGCACGGCGCGATCCTGTTGCCGTTCGATGCCGCGATCGCCGCGCTCGAGGAGCGGGCGGCGGCGGCATGACCTTGCTCGCCCTCACGGCGGCGGCGTCCGAAGCGGCGGAAAGAATAGGCGAAACCGCGACCGACACCGCGCTTGTCGAGGGCGCGATCCTGCTCGGCGTCGCGACGCTGTTCGTGCTGATCTTCCGCCGCCTCGGCCTTGGGGCGGTGCTCGGCTACCTGATTGCCGGCGCGCTCGTCGGACCCCACGGGCTCGGCCTTGTCGGCGGCGGCGAATCGAAGCTCGCCTTTGCCGAACTCGGCATCGCCTTCCTGCTTTTCCTCGTCGGGCTCGAATTGTCGCCTGGCCGGTTGTGGCAGATGCGGCGCGCGATCTTCGGCCTCGGCATGGCGCAGGTCGTCGTGACGGGGCTGGTCCTGACCGGCCTTATCCATCTGACGCTGGGTTTCAGCCCGGCGGCGTCGCTCGCGCTCGGCCTGCCGCTGGCGCTGTCGTCGACGGCGCAGGTCCTGCCTGGGCTCAAAAGCTCGGGCCGGATCAATTCGCCCTTCGGCGAAAAAGCCTTTTCGATCCTGCTGTTCCAGGATCTGGCGATCGTGCCGATGATCACGATCATCGCCGTCCTGTCGCGGGCGCCGGCAGACCCTTCGGCGCCGCCGGGGTGGCAGATGGCCTTTTTCACGGTCTGGGCGATCGTCGTGCTCGTCCTCGCAGGCCGCTTCGTCGTCAACCCGCTGCTACGCCTCGTCGGCCGCTATGGCGAGCGCGAGCTGTTCGTCGTCGTCGGGCTGCTGACCATCCTTGCCAGTGCGGCGCTGATGCACAGCCTGCACCTCTCGACCGCGCTCGGCGCCTTCATCGCCGGCGTGATGCTCGCCGATTCGCCCTATCGGCACGAGATCGAATCCGACGTCGAACCCTTCCGCCTCATCCTGCTCGGTCTCTTTTTCCTCGCGGTCGGCATGGTGCTCGACGTCGGCGCGGTGATGGCACGGCCGTTCGAGGTGCTAGCGCTCGCGCTGGGGCTGGTCGCAGTGAAGGTCGTGGTCCTCACGCTGATCGTGAAATTGTTCGGCAAGCCGTGGCCAGTAGCGCTCGGGCTCGGGCTGTTGCTCAGCCAGGGCGGCGAGTTTGGTTTCCTGTTGTTCGCACAGGCGGCCGACGCGCTGCTGATCCAGCCTGAGGCCGCGAGCCTGTTCAGCGCGGTCGTGACGCTGTCGATGGTGACGACGCCCTTCCTGATGCTCTTTGCGCGCAACCTCGAATTCGCGCCCGAAGTGGACAAGGCCGATCTGGCCGATCCGGGGGAAGCGCCGCGCGGTTCGGCGATCGTTGTCGGTTATGGGCGCTTCGGCCAGATCGTGTCGCAGATGCTGCACGGCGTCGCCTGTTCGGTGACGCTGATCGACAAGAAGCCGAGCCAGATCGAGCTGTCGAGCCGCTTCGATACCAAGGTCTATTTCGGCGACGGGCTGCGTGTCGACCTGCTCCGCCGCGCGGGTGCCGAGGAAGCGCGGCTGATCATCTTCTGCATTGACGATTCGTCGGTCGATGCCGCGGCGCTGAAACCGGTGGTCGATGCCTTCCCGAATGCCAAAGTCCTGATGCGCGTCTTCGATCGCCGCCAGCTGCTCGCGATCGACGGATCGGGGGTCGACGGCGTCATTCGCGAGGTGTTCGAAAGTTCGATCGCGATGGGCCTCGCCGCGCTGCGCCATCTCGACGTCGACCCGAGCGAGATGGACGATGTCGAGGCGACGCTCCGCCATCTCGACGAGACGCGGCTGCAGGCGCAGATCGACGAGGGCGATATTTCGGCGGGCATGGACCATCGCTTCAAACCCGGCGGCGGACGCGAGGCCGACAGCGTGCTTGAGAAGCTGCGTCGCAAGCGCCAAGAGGCGAAGGCGGCGCGCGAAGAGAATGAGGCGATGGGGCTGGAAAGCGGAAGCTAACGCGCCCGCGACGACTGGCGGCGAGTCCCCGGGCAGCGAGTGTGTCGGTTTAGGGGTGAGAGCTGCCGCTGCAACATTGCC
>NZ_DASWTD010000395.1:0-4058 GCF_036402335.1 Sphingopyxis sp.
CCACCGCGCCGCCGAACGCTATGATCCGGCGCGCGCGCGTTTCACGACCTATGTCAATTGGCAGTTCCGCGCCGAGTTGCAGGCGCTGCGGCACCGCCTCCACGGCGACCAGCGCTGCGCGGGGCGGAGGCACGTCACGGCAACGCTGTCGCTCGACGCCCTGCAGGAGGACGGCGTCGACGACTGGTTGACCGACCCCGATGCTGAAGCGGCGACCGAACGGCGCGCGGCGGACTGTCTCGCGGGCCTTGTCGCCGACCGGCTGGTTGGCGACTGGGCGGCGCGCCGCCGCGCGGGGCTGTCGCGCGCATCGCGGGCCGAGAGCGGCCGGGTCGAAGCGCGCGTCGCCGCCGAACGCGCGCTCGTTCGCGACCAGCTGATGGTAACAGAGGCTGTCGAACGGCTGCGCGAAAGCGATCGTCACGTCGTACGCCGGGCGCTCGCCGACATCGTTCGTTATGCCGCGATACGCAAGCCGAACTGATCGCGCCAGATCATTGCAGCGTGGCGCGTCCGTCGTCGCCGTCGAAGCGGCCGAAGAATTGCATCATCTGGACAACCAGTTCGGCGCGCGCGTCGATCGGCGATGCTTCGAGCAGCGCCTGTTTCGCGGCGGCGTCGAAGGGCGCGACCTGCGCAATACCGTTGACCAGCGTCGCATCGTCGAGCTGGCCGACCGAATCCCAGTCGACGACATAGCCTTGCCGTGCGGCAAAGCGCTTGGCCTCGCGTTCGAGGCTCGCGCGTTCGATGCTCGCGAGCACGGCGTCGTCGTCGGCCTCGCGCTCGATCTCGGCCTCGACCTGCCGGAAGGGCGTCGTGACGTCGAGTTCGCGGCGGACGCGAAAACGCGCGACGCCTTCGAGCACGAGGTTGAAGCGGCCTTCGTCGAGCGCCTCGACGTCGATGATGCGCCCGACACAGCCGACGTCGTAGAGCGCGGGCGGTTCGCGATCCTCTTCGCCGGGAAGCTGGCGCGGCTGGATCATCCCGATCTGCCGGTCGCGCGCCAGCACCTCCTGCACCATCGCCGAATAGCGCGGTTCGAAGATGTGCAGCGGCAAGTGCAGCCGGGGAAACAGCACTGCACCGGGCAGCGGGAAAATCGCGATCCGCTGGATGGTCAGGGGAGCGGTCTCGCTCATCAGCCGAACAGGATCAGCGACAGGCGGCGGCGCTGCGCCGCGACCCATGCGTCTTCGAGACCGACGGCTTCGAACAGCGAAAGCAATTTGGCGCGCGCCGCATCCTCGTTCCATTCGCGGTCGGCGGCGACGATGTGGAGCAGATTGTCGGCGGCGGCATCGCGCTGGCCGGCGCCGATCTGCGCGCTTGCCAGATCATAGCGCGCCTGATGATCGTCGGGGTTCGCGGCAACCGCCGCTTCGAAGGCAGCGAGTTCGCCCGCATCGGGCGCATCGGCGGCGAGGGCGAGCGCACTTTTCGCCTGTGCGATGGCGGCATCCTCGGCGATCTCTGCCGGCACCATGTCGAGCGCGGCCTGCGCACCCGCCATATCGTCCGCCAGCACGAGCGCGCGAACGAGGCCGCCGTGCGCCGCGGCATTGTCGGGCGCCATCTCCAGTATCTGGGCAAAGATGCTCGCGGCGCGCGCACCGTCGCCTTCGGCGAGCACGGCGTCGCCCATTTCGATCAGCGGCGCGATTTCGACCGCGCGCGCAGTCGCTTCGCTCTCGATCGGAAGCTGCGCGAGCAGCTGGTCGAGAATCGCCTTCAGCTGGCTTTCGGTGCGCGCATTGGTCAGGTTCGCGACGGGCTGGCCCTGGAAGATCGCATAGACGGTCGGGATCGACTGGACCTGGAACTGGCCGGCGATGAAGCGATTCGCATCGACGTCGACCTTGACCAGCACGACGCCCTTGTCGGCATAATCCTCGGCGACCTTTTCGAGCACGGGGCCAAGCTGTTTGCACGGGCCGCACCATTCGGCCCAGAAATCGAGGATGACGAGGCTGGTCATCGATGGTTCGACGACGTCGCGGCGGAACGCTTCGACGGCTTCCTTTTCCTGCGGGTTCAGACCGAGAGTGGCCACGAAAGATGCTCCTGTTTTTGATTTCCCGCCATTTCCGCATTGGCGGAAAGGGCTCTCGCACCGCTTATGTGGGATTTACGGGCGATATGCCAACCCTTCGCAGAAAATCGCAAACAGGGGTTGCCGACTCCAGAAGCCGGTGCTAATCGCCCGCCTCACCCGCTGGAACCGACCGGTTTCCAGCCGCCAGAGCGGGCGTAGCTCAGGGGTAGAGCACAACCTTGCCAAGGTTGGGGTCGAGGGTTCGAATCCCTTCGCCCGCTCCAGTTTTTCCATTTTCCGGCGATTTGGTTTAGCCCTTCGGGGTGCGAACTGTCGGCTGCGTTTGGCAGCTAACGGCTTGCTCCGGGCCCGCGCCTGTTTCCTACGGTTTCGAAGTGCGCCGCAGGCTGCGGCCAGCGACCATGTTCGATCAACTGATAATCTTCGACGATCTGGGCGAGTGCTGATAGCGCGAGCGTCGCGGGATCGCGCGTGGCCGGGATCAGGCCGACCGCGGTGCGGAGCCTGTCACGGAGATGCGCGGACACGCCCGCCGCCTCCAGCGAGCCGAGCCGCAGGCGCTGTGTTCGCTGGCTTCCGATCGCGCCGACGTAAAAGGCCGGCGCATTCAGGGCGTGGGGTAGAAGATATTCCTCCCAGTCGCGGTCGTGAAACAGGAAGAGAATCGCGGTCCAGGGATCGCTGTCCAGTGCGGGCAACCGCGTCCGGACGCCAAGTTCGGCGGTGTCGAACCCTTCGGCAGCGAGCGAGGCCAGCGTGTGAAGGTCAGGCGACATGGCGGTAATGCCGGCGCCATAGGCTGCGGCAAGCCGCACGACCGCGGTCAATTCCTCGCCCTGTCCAAGCGCGATCAGGCGAAGTGTGGGCTTGTAGCCGACGGTGAAATCATCGCCCTGCCAACCGGTCGCCGCCTGTCCGGTCGGCAAGCCTGATCGCACACCGCCCATCGAGAAATGCAGCGCCGCCAGCTCGCGCCGCGCATGCCGTGACAGAAGCCCCGCTATCGCATCGCGCCCGGCAAGCGGATTGAAGAGCAGGTCGATCCCGCCGCCGCAGGGCAGCCGGATGTCGATATAGGGCGATCCGGCGCCGAAGCGGACGAGCCGGGCGCGGCCGCCCGCGAGGGTGTCGATTGCCTCGGCAATCACCGCAGTCTCGATGCACCCGCCCGAGAAGGAGCCGAGATGTCGCCCGTCGGCGCTCACCGCCATCTGGGCGCCGATCGCGCGCGGCGACGAGCCTTCGATCCCGGCAAGCGTCACGATCGCCGTCCCGACGCCTTCATCGATCCGCGCGAGCGCAAAGCGCAAAATGTCGGTCGGTGCGGTTGCTATCATCGCGACAATCGGCTGAGTCGGGTGACAAAGGGAGAGACGGCGATGATCGAGGCGGGAGATATCAGCGTGGTCCTGCTCGCGGCGGGGCGTTCGCGGCGCTTCGGAAGCGACGACAAGCTGCTCGCCCCCGTCGCGGGTGTGCCGCTGGCTTTCCACGCGGCGATGCGAATCGCCGAACTGGCGCCGGGACGACGGATCGCGGTTTGCCCCGATGCCGACGGCGTCCTCGCGCAGCGGCTGATTGCGCTGGGGTTCGAGATCGTCGTCAATGCCGACGCGGCGGCGGGATTGTCGCGTTCGCTCGCGTGCGGCATCGCCGTCGCGGCGCGCGGGACGGAAGCGGCGGCGCTCGTCGTGCTCGCCGACATGCCTTTCGTGACGGCGGAGCATCTGCGGACATTGCTGGCCCGCTTCGATCCCTCGGCAGCCCCCGTGGTCGCGTCGACCGACGGCCGTACCGCGATGCCGCCTGCGCTGTTCGGACGATCGCTGTTCGGCGCGTTGCAGGCGGGCGCCGGCGACCGCGGCGGCAAGGCGCTGCTGGAAGGCGCGACGCTCGTGACGGCGCCGCCCGGCGAACTCGCCGACATCGACCTGCCCGGCGATATCGGGCAGCGATAAGCGAGGACGATGGTCCCGGCGTGGCTCATGCGATGTCGGGC
>NZ_DASWTD010000396.1:0-3441 GCF_036402335.1 Sphingopyxis sp.
AAACTCGATGCCAAACCGGTCGTCGACACCCCGACCGCGGATGGCTCTCTGGGCGACGCGCCGCCGAAGGCCGATTCCCCGCGGATCGTGTCGATCGGCCCCGGTGGGTTTATCCGCCAAGGACCGGGTGACCAGCAGGCACCGATCCCGCCCGCGCCGCCGCGCCGGCTGGTGCCCGCAAAGCCGAGCCCGGAAATCGCCGACAAGACGACTTTGCTCGACCTCAACGACCGCATCTGCCGCTGGCCGATGGGTCACCCGGGCGAACCCGACTTCCACTTCTGCGGTGAAGCCGTGAACCCGGGCTTTCCCTATTGCGTCGAACATTGCGGCCGCGCCTATCAGGCGCAACTGCCGCGCGGCACGCGTCGCCCGCCCCCGCCCCCGCCGTTCGGTGGTCCCCGGGTTCGTTAAGACGCGTCCGGTGAAGCCCTTCGGGCAGGAATTTGAATTCGCGCGCGCGCTCGGCCTGCAGATGGTCGAGCGCGGCGACGGACGCTGCATGATGGCGATCGACATCGATCGCCATCGCCATTTCAGCCCGCAAGGCGCTGCGCACGGCGGCGTCGCCTATTCGCTGGCCGACACGGCGATGGGCGGTGCGCTGACCAGCCTGCTCGCTGACGACCAGTGGTGCGCGACGCTCGAGATCAAGTTCAACTATCATGTCCGCGTCGGCGAAGGCCGGCTGACATGCGAGGCCGAGATTCTGCATCGCGGCAAGCGCGTCGCCAATATCGATGCCAGGCTCTATCAGGACGGCCGTCTTGTCAGCAGCGCCAACGGCAATTTCGCGATTTTCGCGGCACCCGCCGGATAGACGAAAGGCGCCGGGCCTTGCGACCCGACGCCTCCCGTTCACGCTCCCAAGAGGTCAGAAGCGGAGACTCAGTGACCCGCGAACGCTGTGCGTGCGGAAATGGGGATCGCTGCGCTGGATGTCGGTCCCGCCGCCATCGAGCAGGAACGGATTGGTCGGCGGTGCGGTGCCCGCACCGACGTTTACGACATAATCCTTGTCCTTGAGATCCGTGTAGAGATACTCGAGGCCGAACGCGACGTTCTTCGTCACCATCACTTCAGCACCGCCGCCCGCCGAATAGCCCCAGGCGTTGGTCCGGCCATTATCGGCAAAGCTGTTGGCGGTGTTGCTGGTCGTGAAACGATTGTCGAGCTTTGCATAGGCGCCGCCGCCGGTGACATAGAAAAGCGCGCCGCCGCCGGGCGTGTAGCCGGCGCGAAGGCGGGCACCGGCCTGCCAATCGGCTTCGCGGCTCATCGTATAGCGGGCGGGCGTCGTCGAGAAACCGCTGACGCTGTCTCTCGCTTCACTGCGGCCGCCTTCGACCACTGCGCCGACGACGAAATTGCCCATGCGCCTGTCATAACCGAGGCGGCCGAAATATTCGAAGCCGTCCTTGTCGTTCTTGCAGGCACGATTGGCCGTACCGGTGGCGCTGCCGTTGCAGAAGCCGGGCGAAAAGGCGTTGGCGCCCCCCGACGTCGTCACCTGATCGCCGTAGGTCCCGTCGCGGTCGGTGTCGAACACCAGCGTCTCGCCGCGGTCGCTGCCCTGCAGCGTACCGCCACCGACAATGCTGACATAGGGACCGTTGAAATCCTGGGCTGTGTCGCGGGCTTCCTGGGCCATCGCCGGCATCGCCAAGGCGCTGGCCGCAACCGCGGCAAGGAGAGAGAGGTTTTTCATGTTTTACTCCACTTTTTGAATGACTTTACAGTCGCCACCCAAACCCGCGGCGCCGATTCAAAGTTCCACTTTTGCACGGAAACGGGACGAACCGAGTGTGCTGCGCCGGCCGAAAAGCGCCCTTGCCAGCCGCCTTTCCCGCCCCCTATAGCTGACCCATGAGTCACGATTTGTTCGACGCCGCGAGCCCCGCCACCGACAGCTATAATGCTTCGCAGATCGAGGTGCTGGAGGGGCTCGAACCCGTTCGCCGCCGTCCCGGGATGTATATCGGCGGCACCGACGAGCGCGCACTCCACCACCTCGCCGCCGAAGTGATCGACAACAGCATGGACGAGGCCGTCGCCGGCCATGCAACGCGGATCGAGATCGAACTCGACGTCGGCAATCGGCTGACCGTCGTCGATAACGGGCGCGGCATGCCGGTCGATCCGCATCCCAAGTTTCCGGGCAAGTCGGCGCTCGAGGTCATCATGACCATGCTCCATTCGGGCGGCAAGTTCGAGGGCAAGGCCTATGCCACGTCGGGAGGCTTGCACGGGGTGGGTGTCAGCGTCGTCAACGCGCTGTCGGCGGACACCGAAATCGAGGTTGCGCGCGGCAAGCAACTCTACCGCCAGCGCTTCTCGCGCGGCACGCCGCTCGGCGGGCTCGAGGAACTCGGTCCCACACCCAACCGGCGCGGAACGAGCGTAAGCTTTGTTCCCGACCCCGAAATTTTCGGCGACCATGGCCGGTTCAAGCCGCAGCGGCTGTACCGCATGGCGCGTTCGAAGGCCTATCTGTTCGCGGGGGTCGAGATCCGCTGGAAATGCGCCCCCGAACTGATCGGCGACGATACCCCTGCCGAAGCGGTTTTCCAGTTCCCGGGAGGCCTCGCCGATCATCTGAAGGAACAGATCGGCACGCGCGAATGCGCGACCGCCGAACCCTTCGTCGGGCGGCAGGATTTCCCGAACGACCAGGGGCGTGCCGAATGGGCGATCGCGTGGCCCCTGTGGTCGGATGGCAGCTATAGCTGGTACTGCAATACCATTCCGACCCCCGCCGGCGGGACGCACGAAGCCGGGCTTCGCTCGGCGCTGACCAAGGGGCTGCGCGCCTTTGGCGAACTGATCGGGCAAAAGAAGGCGGCGCAGATCACCGCCGAGGACGTGTTCAACGGCGGCGAGATGATGCTGTCGGTCTTTATCCGCGAACCACAATTCCAGAGCCAGACCAAGGACCGGCTGTCGAGCCCCGAAGCGGCGCGCTTCACCGAAAATGCGGTGCGCGACCATTTCGATCATTTCCTGTCGGATAATATGGACCGCGGCCGCGCATTGCTCGGTCTCGTTCTCGACCGGATGGACGAACGGCTGAAGCGCAAGGCCGAGCGCGAGGTCAAACGCAAGACCGCGACCAGCGGACGCAAGCTGCGCCTGCCCGGCAAGCTCACAGACTGTGCGAACGACGGCCCCGAAGGCACGGAATTGTTTATCGTCGAAGGCGACAGCGCGGGCGGCAGCGCCAAGCAGGCGCGCGACCGCAAGACCCAGGCGATCCTCCCCATCCGCGGCAAGATCCTCAACGTCGCGTCAGCAACCGCCGAGAAGATCCGCGCCAACAGCGAGATTGCCGACCTCAGCCTCGCCCTCGGCTGCGGCCTCCGCGACAAGTTCGACGAGGATAGTCTGCGATACGAGCGGGTCATCATCATGACCGACGCCGACGTCGACGGCGCACATATCGCG
>NZ_DASWTD010000397.1:0-6462 GCF_036402335.1 Sphingopyxis sp.
AAGGCTGAAGGACCGGCTTCAGAACAGCCAGATCGACCTGTTCCAGGACATGGCCCGGCTGCGCGGCATCGTCTACGCCTGCTATTACGGGCATTGGCAGCCGGGGCTGGAGCCCGGCGACCAGGACGCCAATGTCGCCAATCCCGTGCACCGCCAGATCGGCTTCACGCTGCCCAAGTTCCGGCAGCGCGGCGGCGGAGACATGCCGCTCGAACCGGTCCACGGCCGCGAGATCGACCCGGCGCATATCCTTGATGCCGACAGCGTCGAGGGTGAATATGACGTGATCGTCATCGGCTCGGGCGCGGGTGGCGGCGTTGCGGCGTATAATATCGCTGCGCAGGGCTATAAGGTGCTGATCGTCGAGGCGGGGCCCTTCTACCCCAGCCACGCGATCACCCACCACGAACTCGACATGGTCGCCAATCTCTACAAGCATGGCGCGCTGCAAACCTCGACCAACCGCGATTTTGTGGTGTTTCAGGGGCGGTGCGTCGGCGGGTCGTCGACGATCAACAACGGGATCTGCCTGCGCGTCAACGAGCCCGGGCGCACGCACCCCGACGCGCAGGACGTGCTCGCCAAATGGGCGAGCATCGGCGCGCCGGTCGACGCCGCTGCCTTTCATGCCAGCTATGACGCGGTCCGCGATCGGCTGGGCATCGCACCGATCGAACCGCGGAGCGGGCGGCACAATGGCCCGCACCTGATCGAAGGCTGGCGCGCCTACGCCGCCGCGTCGACCGATCCCCGCGAACGGCGCGCGGTGACCGACTGGTTCGCCAAGAATTTCGGTCCGCCGAACACGGTAAACGCCTGCGCCTATTGCGGCTATTGCAATTCGGGCTGCGCTTACGGCCGCCGCATGGGCATCGCGCAGACCTATCTGCCCGCGGCGTGCCGCGACCATGGCGCGCGTATCCTGCCCGGTACGAAGGCCGACCGGATCGTCTGGCAGACCGCCTATGACGGTCGGCGCGAGGCCGAAGCGGTCAGGCTGATCCTGCCCGACGGGTCGAAGGCTCTGGTTCGGGCGCGCGTCGGCGTCGTCGTGGCCGCGGGAACGATCGCGTCGTCGAAGCTGCTCGACCGCAGCGATATCGACGGCACCGGCTATCAGGTGTCGTTGAACGTCGCGTCGCCGGTCGTCGCGCTGATGCCGGACGGCGTCGGCGGCGACGCGTGGGACGAAGACCAGATGTCGAGCTATGTCGACTGCGGCGACTTTCTGCTCGAAAGCCATTTCCAGCCGCCGATGTCGATGGCGTCGCTGATGCCCGGCTGGTTCGGCGACCATGCGAGCCGGATGAAGAATTTCGGCCGCGTCCATTCGGCGGGCATCCTGTTCCCCGCCGACCGGCGCGGGCGGGTCAAAGACGGCAAGCTCGAGTTCCGGCTCGACACGCAGGATGACCTGCCGATGCTGCGCCGCGCGATGGCGACGCTGACCAAGGTGCATTTCGCCGCCGGGGCGCTCGAATGCTATCCCGCGCTGGCGAAGGGACAGGTCATCACTCCCGATATGGATATCGATGCCTTCTTTCAGCAAGCGATCCGCGAACAGGACGACGTCACCCTGTCGAGCAGCCATCCGCATGGCGGCAACGCGATCAACGAGGATCCGCAGCACGGCGTCGTCGACCCCGATTGCCGCGTCCACGAAACGACCAATGTGCTCGTCACCGATGCGAGCGTTTTTCCGAGCTGCATTCGCGTCAACGCGCAATGGACGACGATGGCGATGGCGCAATATGCGACCGGGCGCGGCGATCCGTTTCGGTAGGGGCCTGCTCCTCCCATCGCTTCACGGCAGGGAGGACTGCTTTCTCGCAATGACGGCCGCTTTTGTTTAAGGGAGCGCCGCCATGACCTTCACCGTTGCCGCCCTCTACCGTTTCGCGCCGTTCGACGATCCCGCTGCCTTGCGCCAGCCGCTGATCGACCTCTGCGCCGCAGAGCGCGTGATGGGTACGCTGCTTCTCGCGCGTGAAGGCATCAACGGAACGATCGCCGGAACCAGAGCGGGCGTTGCCGCGGTTATCGATCATATCCGCCATCTTCCCGATTGCGCCGCGCTCGACGTCAAATATTCGACCGCCGCCGAGATGCCCTTCCAGCGGATGAAGGTGCGCCTCAAGAAAGAAATCGTCACGATGAAGGTGCCGGGGCTCGACCCCGCGCGCGACGCGGCACCCTATGTCGATCCCGCCGACTGGAACGCGCTCGTCGATGATCCCGACACGGTGCTCATCGATACGCGCAACGGCTTCGAGGTCGGTTATGGCAGCTTTGCCGATGCGATCGATCCCGCGACGAAGAGCTTCGGCGAATTTCCCGATTGGTGGCGCGCCAACGCCGGCAAGTTCGCCGGCAAGCGCGTCGCGATGTTCTGCACCGGCGGTATCCGCTGCGAAAAATCGACCGCTTTCCTGCGCCACGAAGGCGTCGAGGACGTCGTCCATCTGAAAGGCGGCATCCTCGCCTATCTCGAGCAGGTGCCCGAAGCCGGCAGCCGCTGGCACGGCAGCTGCTTTGTCTTCGACGAACGGGTCAGCGTCGGACACGGGCTGGTCGAGGTGGGGGAGAAAGACCGGGAATCGCGCTAACGATTCCGGAGAACCGATCTCCCCTCCCGCAAGCGGGAGGGGAGAAGCATCAGGCGGCCACGCCCACCCGGTACCGGTCCGCGACCTCGCGCCGCGACAGGTTCGGCGCCATCGCCAGCCGCGCGGCATGATAATTCGTCCACTGGCCGTCGTCGGCGAGCGGCGGGATCGTCACCTCCTCGCCGCGATCGAGCCCGAGCAGCGCTGCATCGACAAGGTCGTCCGCGGTCATCACCATCTCGGCCGGGAAGGCATCGATATCCTTGCCCGAACGCTCCCAGATCTCGGTGCGTGTCGCGCCCGGCAGCACCGCCTGGACATGGAAGCCCTGTTCGCGGCCGTTCGCCGCGAGCGCGTGGCTGAGGTTGAGCAGGAAGGCCTTCGATCCGCTGTACACGCCCTCGAACATCTCGGGCGCAAGCGCGAGGACCGACGCGATGTTGACGATCGCGCCCTTGCCGCGTGCGCCGAACGCCTTGCCCGCCGCGATCGCGAGCCGCGCGGCGGCAGTGATGTTGAGCGCGATGATCCTCTCGATCTCGGCCGCGCTATTCTCCAGCGTGCCGCCGTTCAGCGACATGCCGGCGTTGTTGACGAAGAGCGCAATATTCGCGTCGTCGATCAGCCTTTGTTCGATCCGCGTCACATCGTCGCTCCTGGTGAGGTCGGCGGCGATCACGTCGACCTGGACGCCGGTCGTGACGCGCAGTTTCGCGGCGAGTTCCTCCATCTGTGCGCCATTGCGCGCGACGAGGATCAGGTCGTGGCCGCGCCTGGCGAGGCGATCGGCATAGAGGGCGCCAAGGCCGGTCGAGGCGCCCGTAATCAGCGCCGTTCCATTGGGGATAGACATATCATTGCTCCTTATGAGGCGGCCCCAAAACAGGAAGCGTGCGGGTCGCTTGCAAAATGATAGTGACTGCCCCATATGACTTCAATGAGCGAGAATGAAAATAATTTGGGTACCTGTCCTGTCGACCGCGGACTGATGCGTGTCGGCGACCGCTGGAGCATGCTGGTGCTGCGCGATATCGAGCGCGGGCTGATGCGCTACGAGCAACTGCGCACCAGCCTCGGCATCGCGCCGAACATATTGGCGCGGCGGCTGGCGGCGCTTGCGGCGGCGGGGCTCATCGAAAAGCGACGCTACAGCCAGCGTCCGCCGCGCGACGAATATCTGCTCACCGATGCGGGGCGCGATTTCCTGCCGATCCTGATGGCGATCGGTGCGTGGGGGCGAAAATACAACGGTGCCGGCGCGCTCAGCCGGCATCTCGACGCCGAAACGGGCGAAGCCGTCCGTCCGGTCGTCGTCGACGCGAACACGGGCGCCCCGATCGGTTCGCGCCCGCTGCAGCTCGAATATCCGGATTAGCGCCGCTTCATTCCGTATCGGGGCGGGGATAACCCATCGCGAGCGCCGTCTCGCCGACGATCTCCCAGATCGCCGCGACCTCTTCGGTCGTCAGATTCTCGCGCCAGCGGTCGATACGGACCTTGTGGTCGGGCCGCGAATAGGCCCGCGAGGTCCGCGCTTCGATGAAATTCCGGTTGTTGCTGTTCTGCACCCGGTTCGACCATTGCGCGAGGTGCAGGGCGTTGGCGTCGGGATCGATGCCGAGCGTCTTGCATATCGTGGCCGAAAATCGGGTTGGATCGGCGATCATGTCCTCGAACCGGACGAGGGTGGCGCCATGGCGCACCTGCGCATATCCGGCGCGATTGAGGAATTCCCAATGATGCGCGCACTGCGCGATCAGCGGGCGCGCCAGCCAGTCCTGCCAGTCGGGCGGCCGCGGATGATGTCCCCACTGCTTGGCTATTCCGATGCGCAATGAACAAACGGCGTCGAGAGGGTGCCGCACGATCCAGAATAATCGTGCGCCGGGCGCCGCCTCCAGAAAGCGGTCGAGCGGAAACGATAATCCCGGCTTCGCCGGATGAAGGTCGCTCTCGCGCGGCACCTTGAACGCCTGCGGCATATTGTAGTCCGCAGCCAGCACCGCTTCGAACGCCGGTTCGCTCTGGTAGGAGTAAAGATCGAGGCCGTCGAACAGCTCGCCGAAAATCGACGTTCCGCTGCGACCGCAACCGAGGATCATCACCGGCGGCGCGCTTGTCATGCTCCGACGCTAACGCCGGGCCGCGATATCCGCAATGCCGCTCCGATGTTCGTCGGCCGCCAGCGACGCCGCTAGATATACATGCCCTCGCGCAGGTTGATCCCATGTTCGGTCCACGCCTTGAGCGCGCAGAGCATCTGCGACCAGCCCTGGCAATTGCCATAGGAGGCGCTCAGCGCGCCCTGGTTCTCGCGCCAGCCTTCCTCGGCGATCTCGACGAGCGTCCGTCCGTCGTCGAGGCCCTTGAAGCTCATCGTCACGCGCGTGCGGTAATCGGCGTCCTTCAGTTCGCCGCCCTCGACGTTCGGCGCCTCGCCCTCGTTCGCCTGCCATTCGAGCACGATCTTCTCGTCGGGGACGACCTCGATCACCCAGACCGGAAAGGCGCCCGGGAAATCATGGAAATCCCATTCGACCGTCGCGCCGGTCTCGAGCCGGCCCTTCGCACCGCCGGTGGTGAAATAGTTCGACAGCTTTTGGGGGTCGGCCACCGCCTCGAACACCTCGTGCACCGGCTTTGCGATCCGCGCCGCAACCCTGAACTTCAGTTCCATCGACAATCTCCGCTTGATTCGCCCGACATTATGTTATAGATTTATAACATGTCAATCCACGAAGAATATGATCTCGTTTTCAAGGCTTTGGCGTCACACGTCCGCCGCCAGATTCTCGACACGCTCAAGGATCAGCCGCTGACCACGGGCACGCTGTGCGGCAACTTCGCCAACATCGACCGCTGTACGGTGATGCAGCATCTGCGGGTGCTGGAAGACGCCGGCCTCGTCATCGCCGAACGCCGTGGCCGCGAACGCTGGAACCACCTCAACGCGATGCCGATCCAGGATATCCACGACCGCTGGATCGGCCCGCATGCGGCGGCCGCAAGCGCGAAGCTCGCGCGTTTCAGGCAATCGGTGGAAACGCAGTCCGACCGATAGAACCGCGCCCGCGTCACAGGGAGGTGCGCAATCGGCCCTCAGGCAATCGTCAGCGTATAGGTCACCCGATAATCGCTGGCGTCCCCATCAAGCGTCTTCGTGAACGTCCCCGACGCATCGCCGATGTCGATCGTCCCGATATTGTCGCTGCCGCCGATGTCGTCGAATTCGCGCAGCTGGAAACTGACCGGCTGGTCGAACTCGAAGCTGTCGGGAACGACCCAGCTCTCGCCCTTCCTGATCGAATAAATCTCGCTCTTTCCTTCAGGAAAACGTTGTCCCGTGTTGAAACGCAGGAACAGCTGGTCGGGCAAGCCGAGCCCCAACCGGCCGGTCAGCTTGACGCATTCGACGCGCACGCCCGACAGGACGAACTTGCGCGTGGGGGCCGTCGCCGGAAGGGGGGAGGGGGCTTTGGCTATTGTTGCGACCGCCATTGTTGGCGTGGCAGGCTTCTTGAGCAGCCGGCTGATATTGTCGCCCGCCTCGCTCGCGAACTTGCCCGCCGGGAATTCGGCGAGATAGGCGCTGAATGCGCGCACGCTGTTTTCGGCGACGGCGCCTTTCCACAAAAGATCCTCGATCGCGGTCCGGTCGCCGGAAGCCGCAGGCACCGCGGCTGCCGGGCGCGGCACCAGATAGACTGGCGTTCCCGTAATGCTTGCGCTGACGAAGGGCCGCTGGCTACCGCCCGTCGCTTTCAGCACATCGTCGCGGATCGCGCCGCCCAAAAGCTGCACCGGCAGGTCGGGCTGCGGCAACCGCTTGGCGAGCGAGGTCGCAAAGGGCGAATTG
>NZ_DASWTD010000398.1:0-22283 GCF_036402335.1 Sphingopyxis sp.
CCCAGTGCGGAAAAGCGCAAGGTTAGTGTTGGAATTCTGGGCCCCGGCTTTCGCCGGGGTGCACATCCCCTATCGGCAACTACCGCTCGAAACCGGCCGTAAGCCTAGAGATAATTGACGGTAAGCGTGAAGGTGCCGCTATAGTCGCCTGCGGGTTGGTTCGCGGGGACGGTCAGCGTGCCGCCGATATAATAGGTCTGCACACCGCTTGGCAGCAATGTCGCGCCGAGCAGCGCGATGCCGCCGCCGCTGGTGCTCGCTGCGCGTACGAGGGTGGCGGTCATATTGGGCGCGCCGCCGCCGGCACGAACCAGCGTGACGCTGGTGTCGCCCGATACGGTGATGAGCAACAGGCCGCCGGTTCCCTGAAACACGGCGCGCTGCGTGCCCGCCCCGACGGGCGTCACACCGCCCGTCGTCGTGCGCGCGCCGGTGACGGCATTGATCGACACCGTGCCGCCGGTCGGGCCGCTGATCATCGTGCCGAAATCGAGATCGTCGGTCTTGATCAGCGTGTTCGGGCGAACGATCGCCGCATTGACGATACCGTTGAGGTCGGCGGCATGCGCCGGCGCAGAGTGCGCCGCACCTGCCGTAGCCGCGGCGATGGTCAGGGCGCACGCAGCCCCCCGACAGTTTCTGGTCCCTCGAATCCCCACAGATTCTGCTCCTGTCTGGCACATCTTATGCCAGCCGGACGTGAGTCGTTGATGCAGGAGCTTGGTAAAGGCGAGGTTTACTTTTGACGTCGTGCGTCAGGCGTGATCGGCGCGCCGCCGCCGTTTAACCTTTGTCGGCGATCCCGCCGATGAGGATGAAGCGCCGGTCGCAATAGCCGCAGTCGGCAAACCCGTCGTCGGTATCGATTTCGAGCCACACGCGCGGATGGCCGAGCGCCGCATTGGCGAGGCCGTCGCCGGTGCCGTCGCAGGCGATGCGGGTCTTGGGCGTGCGAATGGTTTCAGGTGCGGGCTGGGTCATCGATCGCGCCCATAGCAAGCGCGCGCGGCGCTCGCAATCGGTCAGCGCAATCGATGGGGCATTACGGCACCGGCAAATATCCTGCGGACATAAGTGGTCCCCGGTGCCGTCTTCCCCCACAGAAGCTCTAGAGATAGTTCAATGTGATCGTGAAGGTGCCGCTGTAGTCGCCGGGCGCCTGGTTCGCGCCGACCTCGAGCGTTGCGCCGACCGGGAAATTATAGTTGCCGAGCGCGCTGTCGATGCGGAACCGCGTCGGCGAGGTCGACAGGATCGCGGTCGGGGTGCTGCCGATCTCGAAATCGCGTACGCGCATGCGCGTCCCGGGGCCGGTGATCCAGATATTGTTCGATCCGAGCGAAATATTGACCTGGCGCTGCGGTGTCCCGAGTCCAGCGAAGCGTGCGGGCTCGCCGTCGTTCCCCACGAGCGTCGCGCCGCCGGTGCGGGTGCGACTGCCGTCGGGGGCAAGCCGCACCGTCCCGGCACTTCCCGACGCGATGATGCTGCCGAAGTTGAGGTCGCTCACCTTGAAAAAGGAAAGCGGTCGAAGCACGATGGCTTCGGCCTCGCTCTGCGCGCTGCCTTGCGCCAGCACCGGCGAAGCGGCGGTGGCGCCCAGAAAGAGCGCAAAAATGGCTAGGCCGCGCTGCGCAGGCAGCGGGCGAATGATGTGTCTGGTCCTCACGAAATTCGTCCTAGCGGCGAGTTTCCAATTTAACGTTAATGCGGCGCTGAGCAAAAAATCGGGCACCGGAGAGAAGGCTTTCGCGCGGGCGGGCGCGCGGCTATGGAGGCGGCCATGAGTGAAGCCGCTATCCGCATCGACGCCGTCTCCAAACTCTATGCCGGCGGCAAGCAGGCGCTCGACAATGTCAGTTTCGACGTGCCGCGCGGCCAGATCTTCGGGCTGCTCGGGCCGAACGGCGCGGGCAAGTCGACGCTGATCAACATCCTCGCGGGTCTCGTCAACAAGACGAGCGGGTCGGCGAGCATCTGGGGCTTCGACATCGACGCCGACCCGCGCAACGCCAAATATTCGATCGGCATCGTGCCGCAGGAAATCGTCTTCGACCCCTTTTTCACGCCCTATGAGACGCTCGAGAACCAGGCGGGGCTGTACGGTGTGCCCAGGGACAAGCGCATTTCGGACGCGCTGCTCGCCGCGGTGCATCTCAGCGACAAGCGCGATGCCTATGCGCGCACGCTGTCGGGCGGCATGAAGCGCCGCCTGCTGGTGGCAAAAGCCATGGTGCATTCGCCGCCGATCATCGTGCTCGACGAGCCGACCGCGGGGGTCGACATCGAGCTCCGCCAGCAGCTCTGGGAATATGTGCAGTCGCTCAACGACCGCGGCGTCACCGTGGTGCTGACGACGCATTATCTGGAGGAAGCCGAGGAACTCTGCGACCGGATCGCGATCATCAACCATGGCAAGCTGATCGCGAACAAGCCGACGCGCGAACTGGTCGACATGGCGCGCGAAAAGATCGTCGTCGTGACGCTCGATGCCGATATCGATGCCCTGCCGACGCATCCGGCGTTCGAGAAGATCGAGCGCGAGGGCGAGCGCGGCCTCGCCATCAGCTACAACAAGGACCGGATGAACGCGGGCGAGGTGCTCGCCGCGGTGGGTGCAATGGGCCATGGCATCGTCGACGTCTCGACGCGCGAGGCCGACCTCGAAGATGTGTTCCTCAACCTGACGCGCGCGGCGAATGGCTAGCGCTTCTCTTTCCGTTCGCATCGAGCGAAGTCGAGATGCCCATCGGCGAGGCTCAAGGTCGCGGGGTGTCTCGACTTCGCTCGACACGAACGGAAATTGAATGACTGAAAATCTCTCTCACGACGTCATCATCGTCGGCTCGGGCGCTGCGGGCCTCACCGCCGCCATCGCGCTCGCCGACCACTGCCGCGTGCTCGTGCTCGCGAAGGGCGAACTGACCGGCGGATCGACCGCGTGGGCGCAGGGCGGCATCGCGGCGGTGCTCGACGCGGGCGACACGTTCGAGAATCATATCGAGGACACGATGATCGCGGGCGCGGGGCTCAACCGGCGCGAGACGGTCGAGTTCGTCGTCGAAAATGCCCCGCACGCAATCGAGCGGCTGATCGAGATGGGCGTGCCGTTCAACAAGGAGGCCGAGGCGCTCCATCTGACGCGCGAAGGCGGGCATTCGCACCGGCGGATCGTCCATGTCGATGACGCGACCGGTTGGGCGGTGCAGGCGGCGCTGCTCAAGACCGCCGAGGCGCATCCGAACATCACCCTGCTGCCCGGGCAGGCGTGCATCGACCTCATCACCGGGCGGCACGAGGAGCGCTATTCGGGCTCGGGGCGCGTCTGGGGCGTCTATGCGCTCGATGAAAAGAGCGGAAAGGTCCACGCGCATGTCGGCCGTGCGACGATCCTCGCGAGCGGCGGCGCGGGGCGCGTCTATCAGTTCTCCACGGCGCCGCGCGGCGCGACCGGCGACGGCATCGCGATGGCCTGGCGCGCGGGCTGCCGCGTCTCGAACATGGAGATGATGCAGTTCCACCCGACCTGCCTCTACAATCTCGACGTCAAGAACTTCCTGATCACCGAGGCGGTGCGCGGAGAGGGAGGAATATTGAAGCACCCCGTCACCGGGCATCGCTACATGCCCGATTATGACGCGCGCGCCGAACTCGCGCCGCGCGATGTCGTGGCGCGCGCGAACGACGACCAGATCAAGCGCTTCGGACTCGATTATGTCCACCTCGACATCAGCCACAAGGATCCCGATTTCGTCGCGGGGCATTTCCCGAACATCTATGAAAAGCTGCTGACGCTTGGGCTGGACATGACGAAGCAGCCGATCCCGGTGGTGCCCGCGCAGCATTATACGTGCGGCGGAATTCTGATCGACCTTGACGGGCGCACCGACCTGCCGGGGCTTTACGCCGCAGGCGAATGTACCGAAAGCGGTCTCCACGGCGCCAACCGCCTCGCCTCGAACTCGCTACTCGAATGCTTCGTTTTCGGCGAGGCGGCGGCGAAGGACATCGTCGCGCGCTGGGACCAGCTCGAACCGCCGCCCGCGATCCGGCCGTGGGACGCAAGCCGCGTGACCGATTCGGACGAAGAGGTCGTCATCAAGCAGAACTGGACCGAGATCCGCCGCTTCATGTGGAATTACGTCGGCATCGTGCGCACGACCAAAAGGCTCGAGCGCGCGCAGCACCGGATCAACATGATGACGCACGAAGTCGGCGACTATTACGGCCATTTCCGCGTCACGACCGATCTCATCGAGCTCAGAAACCTGCTCCAGTGTGCCGAGCTGATCGTGAAGAGCGCGCTCCACCGCAAGGAAAGCCGCGGACTGCACTATACGCTCGATTACCCCGACATGCTGCCGCAGGCGGTCGATACGGTGCTGGTTCCGTAAATGGCGCGGCGGCCGCGCGATACCCGTCTTCCGCCCCCTTTTCTGAAGCGCGCCTGGCTGCCCGAGGGCGAAGCGGGCGGAGTCGACTGGCCCGACTGGGCCGATCCCGAAGACTATCCGTTCAGCATGCCGCTGCTTCGCGACGGGCTCGACCTGCGGTTCGAGCGTCCGGTGACGATCGTCGTCGGCGAGAATGGCTCGGGCAAATCGACGCTTCTCGAAGCGATCGCGACGATGGCGGGGTTCAACGAAGGCGGCGGCGCGCAAGGGATGGCGGCGGTCGGCCAGGGCTATGCGTCGGGCGCCGACGGCGGCGCGCTCGGCCATGTCCTGCGGAGCGCGTGGTTGCCGCAGGTCAAGCGCGGCTGGTTCTTCCGCGCCGAAACCTTCTTTTCGGTGGCGCGCTATCTGGACGAGGCCGGCTCGACGCGCGCCAATTTCCTGGCGGCGTCGCATGGTGAGGGGTTTATCGATTTTTTCGAGGAGCGCCTTGGCGAGCAGGGCCTCTATATCCTCGACGAACCCGAAGCCGCCTTGTCGCCGCAGCGGCAGTTCGACTTCCTGAAAATCCTGCGTCGGATGCAACGCGCGAACAACAGCCAGGTCATCATGGCGACCCACTCGCCGATCCTGATGGCGCTGCCCGACGCCGATCTGTGGCAGATCGATCCCTTTGCGATCCAGCCGGCGACGCTGGAGGAGACGGCACATTACCGGCTCTACCGCGAATTCATCCTCTACCCGCACGAGACGGTCGAGGCGATGACCGAATAGGCGTCAGCCGCCGACGCCGAGCAAGCGCCCGACAAGGATCAGCACGATCGCCCCGATCACCGAAGCGAAGCAGCCGGCGCGGTGGAAGTCGCCGCGGCCGCGCGAGGTCGCGAGGCCAGCGAGGAGCGAACCGCCGATGCCGAGCAGAATCGTCGCGATCCAGCCCATCTGCACTGCGCCGGGATAGAAGAAGCGCGCGAGTGCGCCGATGATCAGCCCCGAGATGATTGCGCCCACGATGTTGATCATGCGTTGAATCCTTCGTTGAGGAAGCGTTCGGCGAGCGCCGCGTGCAGCGCGGCGCCGCGCGCCATCACGCTTTCGTCGAGCACCATATGGTTCGAGTGGAGGCCGCAGCATTGGCGCCAGTCGCTGCCCGCCTCGCTCGCGCCGAGCCAGAACATCGCGCCCGGCACTTTTTCCAGGACGTAGGAGAAATCCTCGGCGCCCATCACCGGATTGTCCATCGTGAGCCAGGCTGCCTCGCCGAACGTCTCCTCGACGACTGACTGGCCGAAGCTGACCGCGCGCGCATCGCAGATGGTGACGGGGAAGCCCTCCTCGATCGTCACCTCGGCGGTGCAGCCATGCGCCTCGGCGATCGCGGGGGCGAGGCGCTTCAACTCGCGTGCGACCATCGCGCGCCGCTCGGGCGACAGCGTGCGGATCGTTCCGAGCATCTCGGCGGTTTCGGGGATGATATTGTTCGTCGTGCCCGCGGCGATCTTGGCGATCGTGACGACCGCGGGGTCGAAGACCGAGATGCGGCGCGTGACCATCGTCTGGATCGCGGTGACGATCGCGCAGGCGACGGGGATCGGGTCGATGCTGTCGTGCGGCATCGAGGCATGGCCGCCGGCGCCCTTGACGCTGATCGACAGGACATCGGACGAAGCGAGCAGCGGCCCCGCGCGCCCCGCGAAAATCCCGTGCGGCGCATTGGGCATGATGTGGAGCGCAAAAGCGGCATCGGGCAGCGGGTCGATGATCCCGTCGTCGAGCATGAAGCGCGCGCCATGATGGCCCTCCTCGCCCGGCTGGAACATGAACATCACCGTGCCGGGCAGCCGGTCGCGCGCCGCGCACAGCAGCTTCGCCGCGCCGACGAGCATCGCGACATGCGTATCGTGCCCGCACGCATGCATCGCGCCGCTGATCTCGGAAGAGAAATCGAGGCCGGTATCCTCGAGCAGCGGCAGCGCATCCATATCACCGCGCAGCAGCACGGTGCGCCCGTTCGCGGGCCCGCGCAAAATGGCGATCAGGCCGGTGGTCGACGGCCCCTCGCGAAATTCGAGCGGCAGCCCGGCGAGTGCATCCTTGATCTTCGCGAGCGTTTTCGGATTCTGCAGCCCGAGTTCGGGCTCGCGGTGGATCGCGCGGCGAAGGTCGACGAGGTCGGGGAGGAGGGTTTCGGCCTCGGCGGGCCAGCTTCGGGCTATCTCGCTCACTTCTTTCCTCCAAACAGCTGTCGTCCCGCGAGGTCGAGCATGATTTCCTCGCTGCCGCCGCCGATGGCGTTGACGCGGACCTCGCGGTAGATGCGTTCGACCTTGCTGCCCGTGATATAGGATGCGCCGCCGAGCACCTGTGCGGCCTCGCGCGCGACGGCCTCCAGCATCCGCGTTGCCTGGACCTTGAGCATCGCGAAGTCGGCGGGGCGGGCCTTGTCGTGCTTGACCTGCCAGGCGGCGAGGTCGACCCATGCCTGCGTCGCTTCGATCTGGCGTTCCATGTCGGCGAGCTTGATGCGGATCGACTGGTGGCCGACGAGCGGCTTGCCGAAGGTCTCGCGGCTCTGCGCCCATTCGGCCGCTTCGGCCATCGCGACGCGGGCATAGGCGCAGCAGCCCATCGCCATGCCGAGCCGCTCGCTGTTGAAATTGCGCATGATACCGATGAAGCCGCCATTTTCCGGCCCGATCAGATTTTCGGCGGGGACGCGGACGTCGCTGAAATGAATCGCGGCGGTGTCGCTGCACCGCCAGCCCATCTTGTCGAGCCGCGTGCGCTCGACCCCGGGCGCGTCCATCTCGATCAGCAGCAGCGAGATGCCCGCCGCGCCCGCGCCGCCGGTGCGCACTGCGCAGGTCAGCCAGTCGGCGCGCATGCCGCTGGTGATGAACATCTTGCCGCCGTTGACGATGTAGCTGTCGCCGTCGCGCACCGCGGTGGTCTTGAGATTCGCGACGTCGCTGCCGCCGCCGGCTTCGGTGATGCCGAGCGCGATGATTTTTTCGCCCGCGAGCACCGGTGGCGCCACACGCTGTTTCAACGCTTCCGAGCCGAGCGCGAGGATCGGCGGCAGGCCGATGCCGTGCGTCATCAGCGACGCTCCGAGCCCGCCCGCGCCGACCGCGGCGAGCTCTTCGGTCAGCACGAGCCCGTGGAAATTGTCGAAGCCTTCCGAATGGCCGCCATATTGTTCGGGATAGCGCAGCCCGAGGATTCCCGCTTCCGCCGCCTTCTTGTGGAGTTCGCGCGGCAGCTCGCCCTCGGCTTCCCAGCGGTCGATGTGCGGCGCGATTTCGCGTGCAACGAAGCGGCGGACGCTTTGCGCCAGTGCTTCATGGGTTTCGTCATAGTAGGGCGAGCGGGCGCGCCAGTCGTCGAAGGCTGTCATGCACCGATGCTGCGCGGCGTTGACGGGAACGTCAAGTGAGGCTTGCGCCGTGCGTCCAAGCACCTAAGGTCGCGCGCCATGAACATGTCGCACCTGCTCGCCGGCCTCGCCGCACTCGCCCTCCTGTCCACCCCCGTCCTGGCGCAGAAATCGCCCGAAGCGACCGCCGAAGCCGCGCTCAAGACGGCGCCGGTGTTCGACGGGCATAATGACGTTCCCTGGGCGCTGCGCGGACGCGTCGACAATATGATCAACACCTTCGATTTCCAGGATACGACCGATACGGCGAAGCCCGACGCGACCCCGCCCGAGATCGCGATGCACACCGACCTGATGCGGCTGCGCAAAGGGCATGTCGGCGCGCAATTCTGGTCGGTTTATGTGCCGAGCAACCCGAACGAGCAATTGGCGGTGCAGCAGACGCTCGAGCAGATCGACGTGATGAAGCGGCTTGTGGCGCGCTACCCGAATGACCTCGCGCTCGCTTCGACCTCGGCCGAGCTCGAAAAGGCGATGAAGGCAGGCAAGATCGCCGGGATGCTCGGCATGGAGGGTGGCCATTCGATCGGCTCGTCGCTCGCGGTGCTGCGCCAGATGTACGACCTCGGCGCGCGCTACATGACGCTGACGCATTCGAAGAATCTCAGCTGGGCCGACGCCGCAACCGACGCGCCCGCGCACGACGGTCTCACCGATTTCGGGCGACAGGTCGTTCGCGAAATGAACCGCATCGGCATGATCGTCGACCTCAGCCACGTCAGCGAAGCGACGATGAAGGACGCGCTCGAAACCTCGCACGCGCCGGTGATGTTCAGCCATTCGGGGGTGCGCGCGGTCAACCCGCACCCGCGCAACGTCCCCGACAGCGTCCTGCCTGCGGTCAAGGCGAATGGCGGGATCGTCATGGTCGTGCTGCTGCCGAGCTTCCTCGACGCCGATGTGCGCGCGCAGGGGCTCGCGCGCACGGCCGAGGCGGCGCGGCTGAAGGCGCTCTATCCGGGCGATCCGGCGGCGGAAAAAGACGCTCTCAAGGCATGGGACGCGGCGAATCCGGCCCCGACGACCAGTGTTGCGAAGGTGGCGGATCATATCGACCATCTCAGGAAGACGATCGGGGTCGAGCATATCGGGCTCGGCGGCGACTATGACGGGATGGATTCGGCGCCCGTCGGCATGGAGGATGTGTCGGGTTACCCCGCGCTGTTCACCGAACTCGCGAAGCGCGGCTACAGCCAGGCCGATCTCGAAAAGATCGCGAGCGGCAACATGCTGCGCGTGCTGAAGGCGGTCGAGGCCTATGCGGCGAGCCAGAAGGGGCAGCCGCCGATCGAAACGCCGGTGGCGAAATAAGGGTTCAGGCGCGGCGGCGGAACGGCCAATCCACCGCCCCGCTCGCCCACAGCGCCCACCAGATGATCAGCGGCTGCGCGGCAAGGCGCGGGCCGTGGTACCACCAGCCGAGCGTCTCGCCATTGATGGCGACATTGGCGAGAGCGTGGTGGAAATGGGCGGGCCAGACGCAGAGCGCATAAAGCGCGAGGCCCCAGCCCGCCGCCTTGCGCGCCCGCGCGATCATCAGCCCGATCGCACCCGCGATTTCGGCGATGCCGGTCGCGGCGACGACGAAATCGGGCCGGGGTATCCATGGCGGCGTGATCGCGACAAAAGGCGCGGGCGTCGCGAGATGCCGATAGCCCGCATAGCCATAGGCCAGCGCCAGCAGCCAGCGCAGCGCGGTACGGATCGTTACGCTCAACGCCCGATCGCGGCGAGCATCGCTTCGATACTCGTGAACTTCTCGCGCGGATTGCCGTCGAGCGCGGCGGCGATCTCGGCCTCTTCAATCCGGCGCCAGTCGCGGAACGTGACCGGCGTAACACCGCGGCTCGACAGCAGCGCGTCGAGGCCCGGCCGCCCCGCCTTGCCCGCGCCGCGGCCGATATCGTCGAGCACCATCTCGCCGATGCGCGCGCCGTCGGGCTTGTTGGTCCCGATCGTGCCCGATGGCCCGCGCCGCGCCCAGCCAACCGCGTAAAGACCCGGGAGAATACGCCCTTCGTCGCTCGCGAAGCGTCCGCGGCCGTGCTCGTACGGCACGCCGGGGATCGGCGGCGTCTGATAGCCGATGCAGCTGATCACTAGCCCGGCGTCGATCGCATAGGTCTCGCCCGTGCCATGACTGCGCAGGTCGGCATCGAGCGTGGTGCGCTCGACGATGATGCGCTGGGCGCGGCCCCCGTTTTCTCTGGCGCCTTCGATCGCGACCGGCATCGCGAAGAAATCGAAATCGATCGTCACCGGCTTCGCGACCGGGTTGGCGCTGAAGCTGCGCAGGTGCGTCACCGACTTGCGCATCCCGGGTTCGAGCATGGCATCGTCGCCTTCGGGCGGCAGGTCGGCAGGGTCGACGCGCGGACTGGCGCGTTCGAGATGGCCGAGCTCGCCGAGCTCCTTCGGCGTCATCGCGATCTGGTGCGGACCGCGTCGGCCGAGGATCTGGATGTGACGCACCGCGCTCGCTTCCAGCGCGGCGCGTGCGTGCGCGACGATGTCGCTGCCGGCAAATTCCTGCGGCGTTTTGGCAAGGATGCGCGCCACATCGAGCGCGACATTGCCATTGCCGATCACCGCGACGCCCGGCGCGTCCAGCGGCGGATCCAGGTCGGCGAAGTCGGGATGGCCGTTATACCAGCCGACGAAGGCGGCGCTTCCGATCACGCCGGGCAGGTCGGCGCCGGGAATATCGAGCGGCCGGTCGTTCGGCGCGCCGGTCGCGAGAATCACGGCATCGTAGAGATCGACCAGTTCGTCTACGCCCACGTCGCTGCCGACCGAAACATGGCCGACGAAGCGGACATTGTCGGTCAATGCGGTACCTTCGTACCGGCGCGACACTGCCTTGATCGACTGGTGATCGGGGGCAACGCCGGTGCGGATCAAGCCATAGGGGACGGGCAGGCGATCGATGACGTCGACCGCGATATCTTCCGCTTTTTGCAAGGTTTCGGCGGTATAATAGCCCGCCGGCCCCGACCCGACGATTGCGACGTGACGCATCAGCCCACTCCTTATGGGTAGTCCGCGCCGGGGCGCAGCCCCCTTTGTTGTCGGGGCGATGCTAGCGGCGAAATGCGTCAGGGCAAGCGGACTTGTTCGCGCGGCTCCAGCGGCCTTGACAGCAGCGCCCCGCAATCATATTGCGCGCCCCTCCTTGCCCCGTCGTCTAATGGTAAGACTACGGATTCTGATTCCGTCTATTGAGGTTCGAATCCTCACGGGGCATCCATCACCCTTTCCCGATTTTCCGGTTGAACCGCTGCCACGGCTTTCCTGTGCCGGGAAGACGCGTGAGGAAGTGCTCGTCGAATATGAGACGCCGCGCCCGGGGGGGTGGCGGGCGTCCGCCGCGATCCGCAGCTTTACGGAAAAGCGGGGAGCCGGACAGGTAGGATGCTCGCCTGCCAATTCGTTGGCCATAGGGAGAAAACGGAAAAACCCCTATGTTCATCATCCCTGTCGCGTCCGGTTAACACGGCTCCACAGTTTTCCGCCGGCGGGGCGGCGAGTTCGTGAGACGGAACGGACACGCGGAGGGGGTGGCCCGATCCGTCTCGCCATCCTTTTGAACCGCGAGGCCGTGCCCCGGTAAGATGCGAGACGTGGCGGGCGCATTGTACCAAGCCCGCCAAAGCCGGTCCGATGGTACATTGGCATTCGCACCTCTCGGGTCTGCACCGTCACGGCGGCCATGCTAGCTTTCCATCGACCGGACGCGATCTGCGCCCGAACATTCGGAAAGGGCAGTGCCATGAAGATCGTCGTGATCGGCGGAACCGGGCTCATCGGTTCAAAGGTCGTCAGCAAACTGGGAGCGCTCGGGCATGACGCGATCGCCGCTGCGCCGAACACCGGCGTCAACACGCTGACCGGTGAGGGGCTGGCCGAGGCATTGGGGGGCGCCGAGGTCGTGGTCGACCTCGCCAACTCGCCGACCTTCGACGAGGCTGCGATCGATTTCTTCAAGACCGCGGGCCGGAATGTCGCCGCGGCCGAAAAGGCGGCCGGCGTCGGCCATCATATCGCGCTGTCGGTCGTCGGGACCGAAAAAATGGGAGTCAGCCCCTATTTCATCGCCAAGCAGGCGCAGGAAGAGCTGATCCGCGCCAGCGGGATTCCCTATACGATCATCCACGCGACGCAGTTCATGGAATTCCTCCGCGGCATCGGCCAGTCGGCGGTGGTTGGCGACGAGCTTCGCCTGTCGCACGCCTTTATCCAGCCGATGGCGGCCGAGGACGTTGCCGACGCGGTGACCGCGGTCGCCGTCGCTGCACCTGCCAACGGAATCGTCGAGATCGGCGGACCCGAAAAATTTCACCTCGACGAAGTCGTCGGCAAGGTGATGGCGTTCGACGGCGATGCCCGCCCGGTCGTGGTCGATCCCGAGGCGCGCTATTTCGGCCTGCGGCTGGAAGATGACTCGCTCATCCCCGGTCCCGGCGCAAAACTCGGCTCGACGCGCTTCGACTGGTGGCTGGAGAATGTCCCGCCGCCGCCGAAGAAATAATCAGCAACCGCGATTTCTGGGAGATCCTCATGCTCAAGACCATCTGTATCTGGACCGCCATCATCCTCGGCATCGGCGCCGAAGCGAACGGGCTTTTCATGCTCGCCTCGCCCGCGGACTGGTATTTCGCCGTGCCCGGCGTCACGACGACCGGCCCGTTCAACCAGCATTTCATCCGCGATATCGGGCTGATTTTCCTGTTCGTCGGAACCGCGCTCCTCGTCGGCGCCTTTCGCCCGCAATATCGCGTGCTGCTCTGGACCGCCGCGACGCTGTGGCTCTGGGGCCACGCGCTCTTCCACTTCTGGGAAGTCGCGGTCGGCATTTGCGGCCCTGATGCGCTCGCACGCGATTTTCCGGCCGTCACCCTGCCGGCGATCCTCACCGCGCTGCTCTCGATATGGGCGATCGCCGATGCGCGCCGGACGCGGGCAGCCTGATCATACCCCAAGAAGATAATCAGACAGACAAGGAGACGATGATGACCCCTCGCATGAATATTTTCCAGGCCGCGCCCGACGCGATGAAGGCGATGCTGGCCGTCGAGGCCACCTTCGAAAATTCGGGCGTCGAGCACAGCCTGATGGAACTGGTGAAGCTGCGCGCATCGCAGATCAACGGGTGCGCCTTCTGCATCTATATGCACGTCAAGGATGCGACCAAACATGGCGAGAGCGACATGCGCATCCACCTGCTCGACGCATGGCGCGAATCGCCGCTGTTCACCGACCGCGAGCGCGCCGCGCTGAACTGGACCGAATCGCTGACGCATGTCGCCGATACGGGCGCGCCGGACGCGGATTACGAGCTTTTGAAGGCGCATTTCGACGACAAGGAAATCGCCTATCTGACCGTCGCGATCGGCGCGATCAACTTCTGGAACACGATCCAGATCGGCCTGCGTGCCGTCCATCCGGTCGAACGCGCCGCCGCGGCCTGACGAGCCCCCGGGTGCCGGACAGCCGACCCTGCCGTCCGGTACCGACCCGTCGCCGGGACACCGCCCGCCGGTGCCCGGCGGCCCCCTTTTTAGGAGACGATCGATGAAGCTCTATTACTGCCCCTGGGCGTGCAGCCTGGCCGCGCATATCGCGCTCCACGAAGCGGGCGTTCCGTTCGAGAATGAGAGCGTCGATATCCGGACGAAGATCACCGCGAGCGGCGCCGATTTCAACGGCGTCACGCGCAAGGGCTATGTCCCCGCGCTCGCGCTGGACAATGGCGAGGTCGTGACCGAGAATATCGCGGTGCTCGACTATCTGGCGGGCGTCTATCCGCAGTTGGGGGTCGAAGGCCCGCTCGGCCGCACGCGGCTGGTTGAGGCGCTCGCCTATATCTCGACCGAGCTGCACAAGAGCTTCAAACCCTATTGGCACAATGGCACCGACGAGCAGAAAGCCGTCGCGAGCGCCTATATCACCGCGCGGATGCGTTACCTCGGCGACACGATCAAGGGCGACTATCTGTTCGGCGAAGAGCCGACCGTCGCCGACTTCTACCTGTTCGTGAACACGCGCTGGGCCGAACGCTTCGGCGTCGAGATCCCGGCCGCGATCGCCGCGATCCACGAGCGGCTGAACGCGCGGCCCGCGGTGCAGGCGACGCTCAAGGCCGAGGGGCTCGCCTGACCTCTCTTGCTGCCCGGCAATTTGTGCTAGGCCCGATCGATCAACCTAGCAGCGACCGGAGACCCCGATGCCGACGCGCCCCTTCGATTTTCCCAACGGCGATGGCGATCGCCTGTCGGGCCGGCTCGAACTTCCCGTCGGTTCGACCAAGGCGTGGGCGCTGTTCGCGCACTGCTTCACCTGCGGGAAGGACAACAAGGCCGCGGTGCGGATTTCGCGGCGGCTGGCGGGCGCCGGTATCGGCGTGCTGCGATTCGATTTTACCGGCCTCGGCGCCAGCGAAGGCGATTTCGGGGCGTCGGGGTTCAGCCATAATGTGAAGGATCTGGTCGCCGCGGCCGACGCGATGACTGCGGCGGGAATGCCGCCGATGCTGCTCGTCGGGCACAGCCTTGGCGGCGCGGCGGTGCTCGCGGCGGCGGGGTCGCTGCCCGGGGTGCATGCGATCGCGACGATCGCGGCGCCCTTCGATGTCGAGCACGCACTCCACCAGTTCGATCCCGGCGGGCTGGAGACGATCGAGCGCGAGGGAAGCGGCGTCGTCGCGATCGGCAGCCGGCCCTTTACCGTCCGCCGCGAATTTGTCGCCAGTCTGCGCGAGCAGGATCAGGGCGCGCGCGTCGCGGCGCTGAAGCGACCCCTGCTGCTTCTGCATTCGCCGATCGACCAGGTGGTCGGGATCGAGAATGTCACGAACCTCTATCTCGCGGCCAAGCACCCGAAGAGCTTCGTCTCGCTCGACGGCGCCGACCATCTGCTCAGCAACGCGCGCGACGCCGATTTCGCGGCCGACATGATCTCGGCCTGGGCCGGGCGCTACCTGCCCGCGATGCCGCCGACCGCCGCCAGCCAGTTCGATGCCGAGGCCGAAGAAACGCGGCTGGGCAAATTCCAGCTCGCGATGCGGGCGGGCAAGGCGGCCTTCATCGCCGACGAACCCGAAAGCGCCGGCGGATTGGGATCGGGGCCGACGCCCTTCAACCTGCTCTCGGCCGCGCTCGCCGCCTGTACGACGATGACGCTGCGCCTCTATGCCGATCGCAAGGGATGGCCGGTCGAGCGAATCCGCACCGGCGTGACGCACCGCAAGGACAAGGGGTTCGAGAAGCCCGACATCTTCAGCCGCCGCGTCGAGATCGAGGGGGCGATCGACGAAGCGCAGCATGCCGAATTGCTCGGCGTGGCCGATCGTTGCCCCGTCCACCGCACGCTCGAGACCGGATCGCGCTTCGAGGCGACCGAAGCGGGCTGGGCCGACCCCGTGCCGGCCGGAGGCGACGCGCCCGCTTAGTGCATGGCGATTGTCGCCTCTCGGTCCTGCCGCGCCTTGCGCGGCGCGGCTAAACTCCGGGAACGGCAATCGCAGCGCGGAGTAAGGCGTCATGAAAATCACGATCATCGGTGGAACGGGCCTGATCGGCCGCAGGCTCGCCAGGCTCCTGCGCGAGCAGGGGCACGACGTGTTCGCCGCGGCGCGGTCGACCGGCGTCGACACGATCAGCGGCCGCGGGCTTGCCGACGCGGTCGCGGGCGCCGACGTCGTCGTCGATGCCTCGAACTCGGGTTATGGCGACGCCGCCGGCATGCGGCGTTTCTTCGCGGCATCGAGCGCCAATATCCTTGCCGCCGCGCGCGCAGCTTCGGTCCGGCATGTGGTCGCGCTGTCGGCGGTGGGCGCCGACCTGCTGGCGGGCGGCTATTTTCGGGCCAAGCGGGATCAGGAAGAGCTGGTGATGACCGGCGGCGTCCCCTTCACGATCGTGCGCTCGACGCCCTTTTTCGAGTTCGTCTACAAGATCGTCGATGCCGGCGGCGAGGGCGACCGGATGCGACTGGCCCCCGTCACGATGCAGCCGGTCGCGGCCGACGATGTGGTTCGCGCGCTGGCGCGCATCGCGACCCGCCAGCCAGCGGACGACGTGGTCGAAATCGCCGGACCCGACCGCTTCGTCCTCGCCGATCTCGCGCTCGCAGTGCTCACCGCCAACGAAGATCCGCGCTCGATTTCGGTCGATCCCGAGGCGCTCTATTTCGGCGCGCGGTTCGCGGGCGAGCCGCTGACGTGCGACAAGGCGCCGCAGCTCGCGCCGACGCGGTTCGAGGACTGGCTGCGCGAATGGATCGCCTTTGCCTGACCTTCGCGGGCTACTCCGCGCGGATGCGGACGATCGTGTCCTCGTCGACCATATTGTCGAACCAGGTGATCAGCACCGACCGGAGCAATATCTCGTTCGTCGCTTCGGCAAAGAGGGTCAGCGAGGCATGGAGCTTGCCCGTGTCGGCGTCGCCGAACACCTCGCGGGCGCTCGTCCGCACCAGCTTGAACAGCGTCTCGACGCATTCGCGGTAGCGGTTCCCGAGCGTGGGGAAGGCGAGATAGGCGGACGCCTCGTCGAGCGACGAGAGGGCATAGGGGCCGGCCGCCTCCCCTTCCTGCGCGAGGCGCGGAAAGATGAAATCCATATAGGGCGTGCACATCGCGCCGCGGCGCAGGATGTCGAGCGCGTCGTCATAGGTGTCGGCCTGTGCCGCGACGAAGCGGTCGAGATGATATTCGTCGATCATGGCGCCCCCCTTCAGCCCGCAACGACGTCGGCATATTCGGGATGCCGGCCAAAGAAATTGACCATGAACTGACAACGAAGCACCGCCTTGCGGCCGGTCTGGCGCATCAGATGGACGGCGCCGTCGGCGAGCTGCGACGCGATTCCCATGCCCCAGAATTCGGCCGGGACCTCGGTGTGGATCAGCACCAGCCGGCCTTCGTCGTCGACACGGTAAAAGGCGGCCGCGGTCGAACCGTCGGGCAGGTCGAGCTCGAAACAGCGCTTGTCGATATTGTCGATGACTTCGGCATCCATGGTCGTTCACCTCGCAGGAAAGAAACCAAGCCAGCTTAGGCGGCGCATCCTTCGGCAACAGACCCAAGGGCTGCGGATATGCCTGTACCGTCGGCGCGCCCTGCCATGGTCAGGGCCGGAACCTCGCTATCGGTCCATCGCTCGGCGACCACGACGAGTTCGCGCTCGGCGCGCTTCAGCGCCATTTCGCGCTCGACGGCGCGCGCGAATTGCAGCGGCTGCGCATCGACGAACTGCGGATCGGCGACGCCGATGAAGCCGAAGGCGGCGCGCAGCGAGGGGGTGAGCGCGTCCATCGTTGCAAAGGGCGTTCCCGGGCGAAGATCGACGCCGCGGGTCGTCACGAACAGGGTCTTCCTGCCGCCGAGCGTGCCGATGTAGCGCCCGTCGGCGGTCGCGACATAGGTAAGGCCGCCGCGCACGATCATGTCGACGAAGGCCTTGAAGGCGGCGGGCATCGTCCAATTGTGCATCGGCATCGCGAACAGCAAGGCGTCGGCATCGAGCAGGCGGCGGCAGAGTGCGTCGGAGGGAGCAAGCGCCGCGCGCATGTCGGCGGTCCGCTCCTCCTCCGGCGTATAGGTCGCGGTGGTGAACAGCTCGGTCATCGCGGGCGCCGCCTCGGCCGCGAGGTCTAGATAGTCGACCGACAGCGCGGGAAGGCGGGCGGCGAGCTGATCGACGAAGAAGCGCGAGAGCGCGCGCGAACTCGACGTCGCACCCTTGGGGCTTGCGTCGACATGCAGCAGTTTCATTCGTTCCTCCCTTACGCGGCTCGTGCGGGCAGATGCACCGGCGCAGGATCGTCGATCAGCGCCGCGAGCGTATCGCACGCCTTGTCGAGTATCTGTTTCCGCAAATTGGTGACGCACAGCAGCAGTCCGGGCCGGGCTTCGGCCGGACTGGCGTACCAGACCGACAGCGGGCATGGCGCGATGCCGAGCTCGGGCGCGCGCTTTGCGAGCGCGACGTCGTCGTGGCCGCGCGGCAGGTGCGCGATCACGGCGAGACCGGCGAACGCATCGACCGCGATCGACGGGTCGAGCCTTGCGTGCAGGTCGTCGCGGCGCTCGCGGTACAGCGATTTCATGTGGCGCAGGTGGCGGAGGAAATGGCCGTCGGCGAGGAAGTCGGTGAGCGCGAGCTGGGTCGTCACATTGGGTGCCGGGTTGAGATAGCCCGCGACCTCGCCGAAGCGTTCGGCCAGCGCGAGCGGCGCGACGACGAAGCCGAGCCCGAGCGCGGGGCTGATCGTCTTGCCGAAGGTGCCGATATGGATGACGCGTCCTGCGGGGTCGTCGGCCGCCATCGCGGGGGCAGCACGGCCGCCGAGCTGCAACTCGCTGAGATAATCATCCTCGATGATCCACGCGTCTTCGCGCGCCGTCCAGGCGAGCAAGGCACGCCGGCGTTCGGGCGACAGGGTGACGCCGGTCGGCGCCTGCTGGCCCGGGGTGACGATCGCGAGCGCGGCGTCGGGCGCGGCACGGACGCCGAGGTCGACGCGGATACCCTTGCCGTCGACGGGAACGGGGACTGGCTTCAGCCCCGCGATGGTCAGCGCCATGCGCGCGACGGGATAGCAGGGATCCTCGACCCATGCCGTGCGTCCGTGCGCGCCGAGGGCGAGCAAGGTCAGGCTGAGGCCATTCTTGTAGCCGGTGGTCAGGATGATCTGGTCGGGATGGCAGCAGATGCCGCGGGTGATCGCGAGCTGCGCCGCAATCTGCGCACGAAGATCGGGCTCGCCGCGCGGATCGGTCGGCCCGACGGGCGCCATCGCATTGGCGCGTACAGCGCGGGTGCGAAGGCGGGCCCAGAGCTTCGCCGGAAAGGCGTCCTGTGCCGGCACGCCCATCTGGAACGGAAGCGGTTTCAGCGAGAAGCCGCGTTCCAGGTCCTGGAGCGGGCGCGCGATCCGGATCGGCTTGACCTCGGTGAGGCGCGGCACGGCGCGTTCGGCGACGCGGGTACCCGCGGCACCGGCCGAATAGACGAGCAATTCGTCGGCGAGGGCTTCATAGGCCGCTTTCACCGTGCCGCGCGAAACACCGAGCTGTGCCGCCATGTCGAGCCACGACGGCAGGCGCGTCCCCGGTCGCAGGCGGCCTTCGACGATCGCCGCGCGCAGCGTGCTCATAATCTGCGTGGTAATCGGTGTCGATTGCGACCGGTCGATCGCGATGGCGACCCGTCCGGCGTCCCATGGTGCAGTCATCTCATCACCCCTTGGTACTGGCGAAACCCGTTCGATGAGCACGAGGCTATGCCCGCACCATTGGTGCTGTCGAGGCGGGGGGACCCTATGCGAAGGTTCAGGGTGCACCGCCTCACGGGTTAGGGCGGCGATGCTTTCCGGCCCGCGGGCGCGGCGGATTTGGTACAATCGGCTTTTCAGCTCTCGTGTCTGACCCGGTCCGGTTCGCCTGCCTATCCTCTCCCATCATCCGGCCGTCGCCGGCCGCGCGAGGAGGATCGAATGAACGACAATAGCGCCGTGAGCCGCGAGAAGATCTTGCACGCGCTGTATGAAGCTGCCGAGCTCGAACAGAATCTGATGTGCACCTATCTCTATGCCGCGTTCAGCCTGAAGGACGGCGCGAGCGAAGGGTTGGACGCAGCGGAAGCCGAGGCCGTGGCACGCTGGCGACGCACGATCCTCGATGTCGCGATCGACGAGATGAGCCATCTGGTCGCGGTGTGGAACATCACCGCGGCGCTTGGCGGCGCACCGCGTTTCGGGCGCGCCAACTTCCCGCTCGACCCTGGCTACCTGCCCGCCAGCATCACGGTAAAGCTAGCGCCGTTCAGCCCCTCGGTGATCCAGCATTTCATCTTTCTCGAACGGCCCGAAACCTCGGATGAACCCGATGGTGAGGGGTTCGCGCTCGCGGATGCGCCGACGCGTACAACGGTCCCGCCGCGATTGACTCCGGCGGGTTATGATTATGCAACGATCGGTCATTTCTATCAGACGATCGAGGCCGATCTGAGAGCGCTCGCCGGGACGATCGGCGAGGAAGCGCTTTTCTGCGGCGATCCCGCGTTGCAGATGTCGCAGGCCGAAGTCAGTCTTGGCGGCGCCGCGCCGGTCACCGGTCTTGCCAGCGCGCTCGCCGCGCTCAACGAAATCATCGAGGAAGGCGAGGGCGCGCCGGCGCACCGTGACGGCTCGCACTTTCAGCGCTTCGTCGCTGTGCAATCGGAAATGCGGCAATTCGCGTCGGCGAACCCGGGCTTCGCGCCCGCGCATCCCGCGGCGGTCAACCCGGTCCTGCGCAAGCCGCCGCGGCCCGAAGGACGGGTATGGCTGGAGGATGCCGACGCGGTGGCGGCGGTCGATCTGGCGAACGCCATTTATGCGCTCGCGCTCCGCCTGCTTGCAGGCGCCTATGCTGTGCCGCAGACGAACCCCGACAAGGCGCTCTATACGGGCTGCGCGATCGGGCTGATGCACGCGCTGACGGCGGTGGCCGAGCGCGCCGCGCGGCTCCCCGCCGGGCCGTCGAACCCGGGGTGCAACGCGGGGGTGTCCTTCACCGCGCTGCGCGATGCGGCGGCGCTGCCACCCGGCGTGAGCGCGCGGCATCTCTATCTCGAGCGCGCCGAAGAACTGGGCGCGGTCGCCGAAGCGATGGACCCTGCCGATCCCCGCTGCGCCCGCGCGGCGCTTATCCTGCAGAAACAGGCGGCGCGGCTGCGCGATACGCCAATCGGGACTCCTGTCGCAGCGGCCGCGCCCGTCGCATTGGCGTCGCCCGCGCCGCCGCCACCGGCAACGGCGTCGGCCGACGGGGTCGACCGTGCCGAGGGCAAGGACGTCACCGTCATGTTCGACGGCAAGCGCTGCATCCATGCGCGTTTCTGCGTGACGCAGGATCCCGCGACTTTCCTCGCCGACGTCGACGGACCGTGGATCATCCCCGACGCCTCCGACGCCGACACTCTCTGTTCGGTTGTTCGCCAATGCCCGTCGGGTGCGCTGTCCTATGAACGCCGCGACGGCAAGCCCGAGCCGGTGCCGCCGGTCAATCTAATCGGCCTTCGCGAAAACGGTCCCTATGCGGTGCGCGCCGACCTCGCGATCGACGGCGAGAAAGCGGGATATCGCGCGACGCTGTGCCGCTGTGGCGCGTCGAAGAACAAGCCCTTCTGCGACAAGTCGCACAAATATATCGGCTTCGTCGCGACCGGCGAACCCGAGACACGCAAGACAGCCAAACTGGCGGTGCGCGACGGGCCGCTCGCGGTCGAGCCCGAACTCGACGGCCCGCTACAGATACGCGGCAATCTCGAGATTCTCAGCGGGACAGGCCGCACCGTTGCCAGCGTGCAAAGCGCGCGGTTGTGCCGCTGCGGTGCGTCGAAAACCAAGCCCTTTTGCGACGAAAGCCACCGCAGGATCGGCTTTCGCAGCAATTGAACCACACGCTTTCTCTCTCTCTCTCTCTCTCTCTCCCTCCCCCCCCCAGGAAAGGCCCACTATGAAAAGTCTGGAAAACAAGGTTGCGGTGATTACCGGCGGCAACAGCGGCATCGGGCTCGCGACCGCGAAACTCTTTGCTGCCGAGGGCGCCAGCGTCGTCGTCACGGGTCGCCGCCAGCAGATCGTCGACGCCGCCGTTAACGAGATCGGCGCCGGAGCGATCGGCATCCGCGGCGATGTCGCCGACCCCGACCATCACCGGAATGTGGCGGAGATCGTCCACGAGCGGTTCGGTCATGCCGATATTTATGTGGCGAACGCGGGGGTCAACACGATCACCTCGTCGCAGCAGGTGTCTGAAGACGAATATGACGCGCAATTCGCGATCAACGCGCGCGGGACCTTTTTCGGGGTCCAGAAGATCGCGCCGATCCTGCGCGACGGCGGCTCGATCATCCTCGTCGGCTCGCTCGCCAGCGACAAGGTGCTCGACGGCCACGCCGTTTATGCCGGTACCAAGGCTGCGATCGGCGCCTTCGCGCGCAGCTGGGCGCTCGAGTTCAAGGCGCGCGGCATTCGCGTGAACATGCTGAGCCCCGGCCCGACCGAGACCGCGATCCTCGAAAAACTGGGAGTGGCGCCGGACGATCGCGGTGCCTTTATCGACATGATGTCGGGCGCGATCCCGCTCGGCCGACTCGGCCGGCCCGAAGAGCTTGCGCGCGCGGCGCTGTTCCTCGCGTCGGATGCGTCGAGCTTCGTCACGGGCATCAACCTGCGCGTCGACGGCGGCATGGCGCTGCTTTGATCCGCGTGGCTTCGTCACTGCGGGGCGAGGGCAAACCCCTTGCCCCGCGAACCGCCGATTTGTATGATATCTGGCGATGCGATGAGGGGCGCGTTCGATGACGGATCGATCCCCGCCCGCGCGCCGTCCCGAACCCCCTAGCCCCGAAAGCCCGGCCATGATCAGCACCGCCGCCAGCGAAGAAGCGCCGCTCGTCCTGATC
>NZ_DASWTD010000399.1:0-4097 GCF_036402335.1 Sphingopyxis sp.
GTTTCGGGCCTTGTCCTCGGGGTCACGACCTCCGGGTGCAGCATGAACAAGATGGCCGAGGCGCCGTCGCGCGCCGCCGGCAAGCCCGCGGCCGCAGCCAAGTCCGCCGGCCAGGCGCGCGTTGCGCTCGAAGCCGGCAAGGTCAGCAAGGCTGTCGGCCTCGCCGAAGCCGCGGTCGCCGCGAGCCCGCGCGACGGAAGCTATCGCGCGCTGCTCGGCCAGGCCTATCTCAATGACGGCCGCTTCGCCTCTGCCACCTCGGCGCTGACCGAAGCGATGGAGCTCGGCACGACCGACAGCAACACGATCATCGCGCTGACGCTAGCGCAGATCGCGCAGGGCAAGAATGCCGAGGCGATCGCGCTGCTCCAGGAGCATCGCGACACGGTGCCGGCATCGGATATCGGGCTGGCGCTGGCGCTGGCGGGCGACAGCGAAGGCGCGATCTATGTGCTGAGCGAAGCCGCCCGCGCGCCCGAAGCCGGCGCGCGCACGCGCCAGAACCTGGCGCTCGCCTTTGCTCTCGCGGGTCGCTGGGCGCAGGCGCGCATCCTTGCGGCGCAGGATCTGTCGCCCGCGAAGCTCGAGGCGCGGATGACCGAATGGTCGAAGCTGGCCGAAACGCCGAACGCCCCGCTCCGCGTCGCCAGCCTGATCGGCACGACCGTGCAGCAGGACGCCGGCATGCCGGTGCGCCTCGCGCTCAATAATTTCAGCGAAACGCAGATGGCTTCGGCCGATGGTGCCGAGCTTGCCAGTGCCGATCCGGCGCCGGTGGAGGCCTATGCGCCGCCGCCGCCGGTTCTCGCCGACGCGGGCAGCGCGATTCGCAGCGTCGAATTGCCGATGCCCGAGCGGGGCGCCGACGGCGTCGTGCCGGTCACCGAACTGCCGCAGCCGAAGGCCGCGGGCGAGGTCATCATGGCCGACGCCGCACCCTATCGCGCCGCCCCGCGCGCGGCGGGCGATGGCATGCTGCGCCCGATGCAGCAGCAGGCACTCGAGCTCGCGACGAAGATCGTCCCCAAGGCGTTCGACAGCAAGAAGCCCAGCGGCTGGGCGGTGCAGCTCGGCGCGTACGACAGCCTCGGCATCGCCAAGGAAAAATGGAGCGGGCTGAAAAAACGCAACGGCACGCTCGCCAGTTTCCCGGCGTCGAGCCACGCCGCGACGGTGAAGGGCCGGACTTTCTACCGCTTGACGGTCAACGGTCTTGCGACGCGCGCCGACGCGACGAGCCTGTGCAACGAGTTGAAGGCGCAGGGTCAGACCTGCTTCATCCGCGCGATGGGCGGCAGCGAAAGCATCCAGTGGGCGTCGAAAGCCGGTCCGGTGCGGCTGGCCTCGCGCTAAAGCAATTTCTCCGGAACAAGGGGGAGGGGCGTGGCCGGGGGGCCGCGCCTCTTTTTGCTTTTGAGAGAGCGGCTGTTGCCACGCTCAGAAGCGGAAGAAATAGGGCATGCTTTCGAGCGTCTCGACCACCTTGCACTTCGCGCCGGTGCTCTTGCAGCTGTCCATCACCGAGCGTTTCGCGCCGCCGGGGGTCCCCGCGAAGCCCGCATAATATTGCCCCTCCTTGTCGCGCGCGATCGCGAAGTGGCCGTTCGCGCCCCACAGGCCGACGACACAGTCCCGGCCGCCGGCCTCGCGGCACGCCGTCATCGCATGGCGTTCGGCCTGTTCGCGGTTGTCGCCGCGCAGCGCGCCGTAGGAATAGCCGGGCTCGCCCGAAGCCGAGCGCCAGAAGGCGATCGCGGCGAAGCTGTTGACCATATAGCCGCCGACATAATCCTGCTTTTCTTCCTGGAAAGGGATGACCTGTCCCGGTGGCGTGGCGCCACTGCCACCGCCGTACATTTGTTGCAGCACCTGCGGCGGCGGCGCGTTGCAGGGCAGGCCCTGCGCGCAGGGGATACCCTGCACCGGCGTCATCTGCGCCGCGGCTGCCGGGGCGAGCAGGGCGGTGAGGAGAGCGGGAAGGGCAAGACGGCGCATCGGGTCAACCTCGCTGATTATCGATCCCCCGTGAGGAGGCTATCGAATTAAATCAGCGAGATAAAGCCCGTATCAGTGAATCCGCCATCCGCTCTTTTGTGTGTCGGGCGGGTCGGCACTTTGTCTCATCCCGTCCGGGAATATATCGGCGGCTATCCGGCTTTGAGGTAGACTTCGTGCCAGAGCGTCACGAGCCCGGCGTCGTCAAAGGTCAGGAGCAGCATGGCCTCGAAGCGTTCGATGCTGCCGTCGATACGGCGGACCGTCGCGGTCATCGCGAGGACGGTTGATGCTTCTTCGGTGACGGTCCGGTGCACAGCATAGTCGATGGCCGCAATGGTCGCGCGAAAGCCGTTGAGGAATTCGAGATAGTTGGCGTGCGTTGCGGGGTGGACGCGCCCGTTGGCGCAGACGGTGAAGGCGGGGGCGAATTTCTCGCCGATCGCGGTTTCGTCGAGCAGCGCGTCGTGCAGCAGATTACGCCTGTTCCAGTCGAGAAGGTCGCGGGCGAGCCGGTCGCTCTTCATATGTGACACAATCTGCTTCTTTCGTTCGGGGTTGGGGGGCGGCAGCCGGTGCGCAGTTCAGCGGATGCGCTGGCCGCCCTTCCACATCATCGTTGCGCGTCCCTGTACGGGCATGCCGTCGAAGGGAGTGTTGCCCGCCCAGGCGGCCATCTTCTTCGCATCGACCTGCCAGGGCACGCCTTCGTTGATGAGGATGAGGTCGGCTTCCTTGCCTACTGCGAGCTTGCCGGCGTCGACGCCGAGCAGGCAGGCGGGGGTGGCCGCGAGCAGGTCGAACAGCCGGCCCGGCGAAATATGGCCGTCGCGCACGAGGCCGAGGCCGAGCGCGAGCAGGGTTTCGGCGCCCGCCATGCCGGGCAAGGCCTCCGCGAAGGGAAGGCGCTTGTCCTCGGGGCCGCGCGGGTCGTGGCCCGAGGCGAGGACGTCGATCGTGCCGTCGGCGATCGCCGCGAGGCACGCGTGGCGATCGTCCTCCGAGCGGAGCGGCGGCGACAGGCGCGCGAAGGTGCGGAAATCGCCGATCGCGGTGTCGGAGAGCAGCAGATGCGCGGGGGTGATGCCGCAGAGGACGGGCAGCCCCTTGGCCTTCGCCGCGCGGATCAGGTCGAGCCCGCGCACGGTCGTGACCTGCCGGAAATGCACGGGCGCGCCGGTTTCCTCGACAAGCGCGAGGTCGCGCGCGATCGCCATCGCTTCGGCGATGGCGGGGGCGGAGGCGAGACCGAGGCGCGTCGCCATTTCGCCGTCGGTTGCGACCGCGCCGGTGGTGAGGCCTTCGTCCTCGGCATGGATGATCGTGACGAGCCCAAGCGACGCGGCGTAAGCAAGCACGCGGCGCATCACACCGCTGTCGGCGATGCGCGCGCGGCCGGTAGCGATGGCGCGCGCGCCTGCCTGTTTCATCAGGCCGATTTCGGCGAGTTCCTTGCCCGCGAGGCCCTTGGTCGCGGCGGCGAGCGGGTGGACCCAGAGGTCGGGCTTGCCACCCTTGGCGGCGCGTTCGACCAGCCCGGCGCCGTCGAGCGGGCCGTTGTCGGGCATCAGCGCCGCGCGCGTGATGCCGCCGAAGTGGAAGGCGGGCTTGTCGGTTGCGAAGACGCCGAGGTCGATAATTCCGGGGGCGAGCCACTGGCCTTTGGCGTCGACGGTCTCGGTGCCTTCGGGGATTTCGGTCGGGTCGATGGCGGCGATGCGGCCATCGACCACGAGCAGGCTGCCGTCGCGCGGCCTGTCGCCGTCGATAAGCTGCGCGTTGACGATGTGGAGCGGCTTCAGTTCCATCCCGCGACTCCCCGCTTGCGGCGCGTCAATATGTCGAGGCACGCCATGCGCACCGCGACCCCCATTTCGACCTGTTCGGTGATCGTCGAGCGTTCGGGATCGTCGGCGACATTGCTGTCGATTTCGACCCCGCGGTTCATCGGACCGGGGTGCATGACGATGGCATCGGGTTTCGCTTTTTCGAGGCGTTTCGGCGTGAGGCCGTAGAGCGCGTGATATTCGCGCGCCGACGGCAGGTAGGCGCCGTCCATGCGCTCGTTTTGCAGGCGTAGCATCATCACGACGTCGGCGTCC
>NZ_DASWTD010000400.1:0-2037 GCF_036402335.1 Sphingopyxis sp.
GGCCGTAATTGTCGGTGAACCACTTCTTCACATCGGCGAGGCTCGCCGAGTTGAGGTCGCCCATCGAACCGATCGTGCTGTGGTGATAGGGGTGCCCCGTCGGGAAGAGATTCTCGAAAATCTCGTAGCGCAGCAAGCCATAGGGATTGTTGTCGCCCTGGCGCTTCTCGTTCTGGACGACGCCGCGCTGGTTATCGAGCTTCTCCTGCGTCACCGCGCCGAGCAGGTGCCCCATGCGGTCGCTTTCGAGGAAGAGCGCGCGGTCGAGCGCGCCGGTCGGCACCGTCTCGAAATAATTGGTGCGATCGACGTTGGTCGTCCCGTTGCTGTCGGTCGCGCCGACCTGCTGCAGCGGCTCGAAGAAGTCGCCGGGCGAATTTTCCGACCCGTTGAACATCAGATGTTCGAACAGATGGGCAAAACCCGTCTTGCCCTTGGGCTCATGCTTCGACCCGACGCGATACCATACCGACACCGCGACGACGGGTGCCTTGCGGTCCTCGTGCACGATCACGCGCAGGCCGTTGTCGAGCGTAAAGGCTTCGTACGGGATATCGACGGCCTTCACGAGCTCGGCGATCGGGGCGGCCTCGCCCGCCTTTGCCTTGGCAAGGGCGGGACCGGCGGCGACGAGCGAAGTGGTGACCGCCAGGGCGAGCGCGAAGCGATGGAAACGGGGCATGAAGATCCTCTTTGCCGACGCAGGCCGGGCCTGCTTTGACCGGGTGCCGGACGGCACTGTATCAATGGTTTAGGACAGCATTTACCGGCATTCAAGGCCGATAGAAACGCGCCCCGCTCGCCTTCAGCGCCGCCGGATCGAACAGCACGGGCTTGAGCTTGTGCGCGACGAACAGCGGCGCCTGGTCATTATAGTGCGGGCTCTGGGGGCGCGTCGTCGCCGCACCGAACGGCTGGATCGATTCGGACCGCACCCGGCCCGCCTTGTCCCACGTCACGAACATGATGAAACTGTCGCCATGACGCACCTTCAGCCGCCCGTCGGGCTCGGCGTCCCACAGCGTCGAGGCGCGCACCGTGTCGTTGCCGCCGTCGAGCGGCAGGTCGACCCGCGACGCCCCTTCGCCATGGCGCAAGCGGAGCACGGTGCCGAGCTTCGGATCGAGCCCGCCGAAATGCTCCTGCAAGTGCGCGACCGTTTCTTTCAGTACGGTGCGCGGATCGGGCGCGGCGCGGCGCTGGTAATGGCTGCCGTTCGCGGGACGGAGCACCATCAGCGCCAGCGCGTCGCCCTTCCCCTTGCCGTCGAGGTTCCAGTCCCACGCGCGCAGCAGGCTTTGCGCCTGCGCGAGTGCCGGATCATCCTTTGTGTCGAGCGCGAGCACCCGGTCCATCCACGCCTTCGCATAGCCCGTCTGGGCATAGGCGGTGTCATATTTGATCGCCTTCAGCCGCGCCTCGTCGATCTGCCCCGATGCCTCGAACAAGGTGATCAGCCGCGTCGCGCGGTTGGTCATATCGTCCTCGATCCCGAGCAGCGGCGAAAAGGCTGCGGCGTCGAGTTCGTCGCCCGGCCCCGCCGCGACCCACGGGGTGTTGTTCGCGTTCATCACATAGCCCGAGCGCGGATTAACCAGCGTCGGCACACGATCGAACGGCAGCGTCTGGGTCCAGAGGTCCGCCGACGTGTCGCCGGGCAGCACGCCGCGCCAGTTGAAGCCCGGCTGCCGGTCGGGGAACATCGCATTGTAGAAGAGCCCGATATTGCCCTTCGCATCGGCGTAAATGAAATTGGTCGCGGGCACGCCCTGACCCGCCATCGCCGCGCGCCATTCGGCGAAATTCTTCGCCTTGTTCAGCCGGTAATATTGGGTGACCATATTCGCCTGGTCGATCCCCGCGTAGCGGATCGCGAAGGCGCCCTTTTCATTCTTCACCACCGGGCCGTGGACCGAGCGATAGACGGTGCGCGGCACCGGCAGCACGAACGGGCCGGCCTTTACCCTCAGCCAGATGCGCTTTTCCTCGAGCGGCCGCCACGCGCCATCGAACCGATAATTCTTGCCGCTGTCGTCG
>NZ_DASWTD010000401.1:0-11059 GCF_036402335.1 Sphingopyxis sp.
GCCGCCATGCGCTCCCGTCGGCCAGCGTCACGACGTGCCCGACGGCCAGCGCCAGCGCCGCCAGGTCGGCGTGCCAGACCAGCGTCTCACGCCCGTCGGCCGCAGCGGTCGCAAGTCGCTGCGCCAGCGCGCGCGCCGATCCCGCTGGCAGCACCGCTGGCAGGTCGATCCGCTCCTCGCGCATCCCGCCGCCCGCGACCCGGCTCGACTGCTGGCCCAGCTGATAGTCGCGACCGGGTTCGTAATGCCGCAGGCGGATCGTGCCCGGCAGCGACGACAAGGGCGCGCGGCGGCGCTCGATCAGGTCGCTCGCCGCCTCGATCCGCCGCGCCTCGCGAAAATCGCCGAGCGCCGGCGGCGCACCGCCCGGCACGACGGACGCCAGTCGCCACCCGTCGGGCGCCGTTATCAGCCGCACGCCGTCGGCCTCGAACAGCGGCGCCAGCGCATCGCGCGCACGGTCGCCCGAGGCCGCATAGCCTGCAATGGGCCATTCGCCGGTACAGCGCCCCGGCGCTTCGAGCAGCAGGTTTCCGACCGTCCCCGCATCGACGTTCCCGGCATCGGCCTCGACCTCGAAGGTCAGCGACGGGATGCGGTTACCGAAACTGGTGAGCTCGAGCTCCTCGAACACCGCATAGGAGAGGCCGCGAAACGCACTCGCCGATCCGATCCCCACCGCCGATGCGATCAGCGGATCGACGGCCTGGTCCTCGCTCCCGTCGTACCAGCGAAATGTACAGCGCTCCTGGAACGTCCCGCTCGAACCGCGCAGCAGATTGCCGTCGGCCCAGATCCGGCGGATCGCGCGAACCCGCCGCGACGACAGCGCCACCGCCAGCGACACGGCATAGCTATATTCGGTCACCGACGGCCGCCCCTTGCCCCCGCCGCGCTTGTTCCGGCGCTCGATCAGGTCGGTCGCCCAGATCACGCTTCCGGCGACGCGCATCGTCCCGAATAATTGCGGGATCTGCTGGCCATAGGTCGACGCCTGGACCTTCAGGTCGGCCAGCCGCGGCCCCTCGCGCCCCTTGGGCTTGAAGATCGCGGCATCGACCTGCTGGCCGATCGCCGCGCCGATCGCGGCCCCCGCCGGTCCGCCGACAAGCCCGCCGACCACCGTCAGCACCAAAGTCGCCATGCCTGTCCCCCTTTTATGAAAGTCGCCACCGCGCCGCCGCACGCGTCGCAGTGTCGAGCGGTGCCTCCACCACCCGCCGCAGCCCGGCGTGCGCATGAACCAGCGTTTCGGACCCCGACAGGCCCAGATGAAACTGTCCGGCGTCGAACGCGATCAGCACGACATCGCCCGGTCGCATGGCGCCGTGCGCCGGCACGAACCCCGCCGCCGTCAGCCCCGCCTCGACCTGCGCGAGCGACCAGCCGCGCAGCGGATAGCCAACCGGCCGCACTAGCTTTTTCCCGGCCGCGGCATAAGCCGCCCACACCAGCCCGGCGCAGTCGATCCCGGTCGCCGGATCCACCCCCTGCGGCCGGAACCGCGACCCGATCATCGTCCGCGCCGCCGCAAAGGCGCGCGCGCCCAACTCATCCACCGGGATAGCGCGTCAGCAAATCATTCCCCGGCAGATGCGCTTCGCCGCGGAAATTGGCCGCGTTGGCAAAGCGGCCGCGGCAGGTTGCGAGCTGCTTGTCGCATCCCTCGGTCAGCCGCACGCGCACCGGCCCCGCTGGCGCAAAGGATGGCGCTTCAGCCAGGTGGAGCACGCTGCCTTCGGCGCCGATGACCGGGCTTGCGAGCCCGCAATTGCCGCCCTCCAGCCACATCAGTTCGCCAAACGCCATTCCGGGCGCCACAGCGTCGAGCGTCACCATCCGCCCGTCGACAGCCGTCACCCGCCGCCTATGGGTCCGCGGCGCAAGATCGGCGCGGCACGCCCGGTCGCCCAGCATCGCGCGGCACGATGGCGATGTCGCGGGGCACACCGGCCGGTCGAGCAGCCGCGTCACGCCCTGCAGTTCCGCTGCAAAGGCCGGCCCGCGCCGCTCGATCGCGCCCAGCGATCCGCGCGCGACGACAACCGGTGCCGCATCGGGCGCACTCCAGTCGGTTACGAACAATTCCAGTTCCGCCCCGTCCCAGCGCCCGGCATCGATATCGCGCGTCGCGATCGCATCGCTGGTGATCGCGCCTTCCAGATCCATCGTCGCGGCGTCGAGGCTGTCGCCCGTTTCGAGCGCCGACGGCTTCATCCCCGGCGCCGCGCGGTACACTATCCCGCCGATCATCAGGTCACGGTCGTGCGAGGTCAGCCCGATCACGACCCCGTCGCGCCGCGCCAGCCGCCAGCACCACGCGAGCGTCACCAGTTCCTCGCGCAGCCAGGCCGGCGCCGCGTGCATCGTCACCATGGCGCGCGCACCTCGACCAGCGGCACGCTCGCCAACTCGCCCGCAAGGAAGGTCGCGCGGCTTACCTCCAGCCGGTCCTCGGCAAAGCGCACCGGCACGTCGAACAGAAAGCCCGCACGCACCGCAACACCGGGTGCCGGCGCGACATCTAGGAGCACCTCGCCTTCTCCGGTCAGCAGAAACGCCGCCGTTTCCAGCCCGTCGACCGACACGCGCACGCGGCCCTCGACCGGCAACCGGATGCTGCGCACCTGCTCGGCACCGCCGGCGCCATAACGCTTGACCAGCGCGAACTGGCGCCGCGCCCCGTCGCCGACGCCCAGCATCTGGTCGGTCGCCCCCGGCAGCCCGCCATCGGCGGCCGAGCTGCAATCGAACGGATCGCGAAAACGGAACGCCCGCGCCGCGCCGCGCCGCGCGCGGAAAAAGTCGGCCAGCGTCCGGACGTCGGCCTCGGACCGGATACCCGGCCCCGCATCATAGCGCATCCGCGCCTCGGCCCATTCGCTCGCACGCTGCTCGTGCCCCGCGGGCGAGCTCACGATCTGCGTCGAAAATTCGGTCGCGACCATCGCCTCGCGCCCGATTGCCAGCGGGAAGTCCACCGCATCATAAGCCTGCACCGCATCCTCCCCGTCGAATGTCACAAAGCCGTCGCGCGCCACCTGCGGCAACGCCCAGACGAAGGTCCGCGCAACCCCCGCACGCCGCGCGCCATCGGCCGCATCGGCGATCGCCGCCCACTGCGTGCGCTGTTCGGGCAACAGCACGAACCCCGAAAAATAATGCTGTTCGCCAACTGGATAGCCGAGTCGCAGCACCATCGCCGTCCGCGCGCCGGCCGTCTCCGCCCCGCGTCCACCGGTCACCCAGTCATAATCCTCGAGCTGCAGCACATCGAACGCCGGGGCCGCCCACCCCGGCGGCACATTGGCGCGCCGCGCCGCCGGTGCCGCCGGGTCGAGCACCGTCGGCAGATAGACAAGCAGATGGCTCACCAGCCCCACTGCCCCCGCCTCGTCGCGCGCCGCCGCGACCAGCGCCGCGGTCGACGTCGCCAGCAAGGCGCCCAGCGCATCGAGCATCGCCAGCTGCGCCGCGTCGAGTGCCCCGCGCACGTCGGCTATCGCGACGCTCGTACCTCCCAGCGCCGCGGTCGTCGCGGCATCGTAAGCGCAGAGCCGCCCCTCGCCCGCGATCCACCACCAGGGCTCGCCGACCTGGAATTTCGGCGGCAGCCCCTCTGCCACGCCAATCGCCACAAACGCCCGCGCGACCAGCTGCAGATATCCCATCGCCGCCGCATTCGCCGGCGACAGCAACGTCGACGGCGGCGTCCATCCGGTCAGCGCGGGCGAACCGTCGCTTGCCCGCTGCTTCCAGTCGCCCCAGCAATAAGCGTCGAAGAGCTCGTAGGAGAGCGACCAGATCGCCCCCAGCCCCGCCTCGCGGCACGCCGCCGCAAACCCCGCATGCCACGCCGCGCACGGCGCATTGAGCACGCCGCCCGCCAGGCTCGCATAAAAGCCGCCGCCCGATGCCTCGAGCCGCATATAATGGCTCATCCCGACATAATGGACAACATCGCCGCGATAGCCGAGCTGGACGATCTGCCGCACCAGCCGCGCCGGGGTCAGGTGATAGCTGTCGTCATAGCCGCTCGCGATGCCGAGCGCGTGTTCGGGCATCACGACATCGCCGATCGCGAGCACCGAGCCCGATCCCGAACAGGCGATCGCACTCATCTCGGCCCAGCCCGCGACGGGTGCTCCCAGCACGCCTTCGCCGCCGTCATAGCCCGGCGGCACCAGCGAGACGAACATCCGGTCGATATCGCCCGCCCACACCGGGTCGGCCTCGCCCGGCAGCGTGAACCCGCCGTCGAGCGAATCGAAATCGAGGCTGACGACGGCATCCTCCGGTGTCCCGACGGCATAGTTCCACAGCCGCACATACCAGGCGCGCGGGCTCCCCGCCGCGTCGCGCCCCTCGATCGTCAAGGTCGGCCCGTGCAGCGCATCGAGCGGCTTCACCCCGCCCGACCGCCAGCGGAACGTCAGCCGCGTGTGCCGGAAATCGCGCTTCGTTTCATAAGCGAGCAGCGGATGATCCCAGCGATCTTCGCTTTCCCAGATCAGCCCCGCCAGATCCTGCTTGCGGTAAAAGACCGTCTCGACGCGCAGTGCGCCCGGCGCGTCGCTCGTCACGCTCGCCATCATCGGCCGCGCGAAATCGACCGTCCAGAACCGCGGATCGAAACGCTTGAGCCAGCCCTTTCGATGATGCGGCTCGGCCGCCACCAGCGCCCACCCCATCAGTCGTCGCCGGCGACCACCGCGCGCCGCACCGCGCGCGCCAGTTGCCGTCCCGTCTGCGCCAGCCGCTGTGGCTCGCTTGCCGCTTCTCCGCGCACATTCACGGTAATCGCGATATTGCGCACCCCGCCGGTACCCGCGGCCTCGATCCGCCCGCTCGCGGTCGGCACGAACAGCTCGGGTCCGCGCTCGCCGACACGATAGGCACGCCCCGCGCTCACCGGACCACCCGTCGCGCGCCCCGGCGCGCCGAACAGCGCCATCGCGATCGACGTGCCGAGCGACAGCAGCCCGCCGCCGCTTCCGCTCGTACCGCCGCTGCCCATCGCCGCGCCGATGCCGTTCGAAATCGCCGCGCGCGCGATATCGGCCATCACCGACATTGCGAGCCGCTTCAGATCCTCGAAGCCCAGCTTTCCCGAAACGATCGCGCGCGACAGCGCCCGTTCGATCGCGCGTCCACCGGCATCGGCCCCTGCCCCCAGCGAGCCTTCGAGCTCGCCGCGCAGCACCGCGATATCGCGTCGGAACGCACCCGTATCGGCGCGCACCGCGACCACCATGTCATCGACCTCGTCACCCATCGGGGAATCTCTCCATCATCGCCGCCAGCGCCGCCCCGCCCAACGGCGCATCGGCATCCGCCTCGGTCCAGCCCGCCAGCACCGCGCGCACATCGGCGGGCGTCGCCGCCCAGAACTCGTCGGGCCGCCACCCCGCGACGCGCGCCATCACCCCCGCCAGCGTGACCGCCGCGGAACCCAGCCGGTCGCCCGCCACCTCAACGTCCCTGCAGGATCTGCCCCAGCAGCACGCGCAGCGCCGGGGTCACCGCCGCCAGCCCCTGCCGGGCGACCGCCTCGCCCACCGCCTCGCGCGTCAGCGTCCCGGGCCGGTCCTTCATGCAGTGCCAGAACAGCGCGACAAGCTCGCCCAGACCCAGCCGCCCGTCCGCCGCCCGCTCGACGAGCGCGAAAAGCGGGCCCAGCTCGGCTTCCGCCGCGACGAGCGCCGCAAAGGCCGGACGCAGCACGAACAGTTGCTCGCCAACCCGCAGCTCGGCCTCGCCGCGCAATGCGTTCGCGCTCACAGGCTCACCACCGCGCCGCTCGATTCGAGGTTCAGCGTGTAATTGCGCTCGCCGTTATAATCGCCGGCATAGTCGAGCCGCGTGACCAGGAAGCGCCCGCGCATCCGCTCGCCGCTTTCGAAGCTCAGCTCGTAATGATCGATCGTCCCGGCCAGCGCATGGCCGCGCAGCCGCACCTCGGCATCCGACCCGGTAAAGATCCCTGCCGCGCTCACCGACACCGATCGCACCCCGGCCCCCGACAGCAGCTCGCGCCACCCGCCCGAATCCTTCGTCGTGACGTTCACCGCCTCGCCGTTCACCGACAACTGGGTCGTGCGCAGCCCGGCGACCGTCCGATAGACGGGCGGCGCGGCGCCGTCGCCGACCTTGAGCAGAAAAGCGCTCCCATTTTCGATTGCCATCGTCTAATCTCCTTGAGCAAAAAATCATGCGTAAACGGGGAGTCGCAGGATGCTGATCACGACATTGCTTCTGGCCGCCATGGCACCGGCACCGACCGCCGCCGTCGACACGACGCGCGCCGCTTTCACCAAATGCGTGCGCGACCACATGAAAAAGTCGCTCGAGGCCAAGATGGAAGAAGCCGAATATGAGCTGGCGCTCAAAGCCGCCTGTTCGACCGAACGCGATGCGTTCCGCGCCGCGGTCATCGCGCTCGGCCGGTCGGGGGGCGATTCCGAAAAGGTCGCATCCGAAGACGCCGACATGCAGATCGAGGATTATCACGCCAATTTCACCGAAAAATTCAAGGATTACAAAGCAAACAACTCGCTTCCGGGCGAGTGAGGCGAATCGTCGCCCGCAAGGGCGGCGAACGGTCCCATGGGGGTGGCGAGCCGTCCCTTTTGTGCACCCCGGCGAAAGCCGGGGCCCATCTCCCCACGGCGCTACTGGGCCCCGGCTTTCGCCGGGGGTCACATCGGCCGTTTCCAGTCCTTCGTCATCCCGGACTTGATCCGGGATCCATCGCAGCGCTGAAGTCGTGGACCCCGGATCAAGTCCGGGGTGACGAGTGGAGCCATCCTCCCTGTCGCGCAGCGATGGGGAGGGGGACCGTCGCCGCAGGCGATGGTGGAGGGGCGGCAACCTCGCGCCATAGGCCCCTCCGTCAGCGCTTCGCGCTGCCACCTCCCCATCGCTGCGCCACAGGGAGGAATGAAGGGCAGCTTCCAGTCGAAACCGGCCATATTCATCTCTGCCCCTACCCCGCCAGGCACCGGCACCGCACGACGATCTCGTGCCGCCACCCTCCGTCGCGGGCGAAGGTGAAGCGCGTCCGGATCGTCCGCACGCCGACCACCGTCCACGCGCCGGCGGCTCCGCGCAGCCCCATGGCCACGCCCTCGATACGCGCCGCCGCCAGGTCGGCGCTGCCACTCCCGACACCGACCAGCGCCAGCGTCAGCGTCAGCCGTATTTCGTGCCCCGCGCGATCCTTGGTTCCCCAGTCGCTGCCCTCGGTCCCGCCGACGACGACATAGGGGGCCGTGGCGCGCGACGGCGCGCCGTCGAATATGCCATGGACCAGGCCCGCCAGCTCGGCGTCGTCTGCCAGCGATGCCAACGCTTTCGCGCGCACCGCCTGCTCGGCGCTGCTCATCGCCCGCTCCCGAGTCCGAGCAACCGCCACGGCTGCCACAGCGCCGCGATCACCGCCGGCGGCGTCTCGCCCGCTCCGCCCCGCGCATCGTGCAAATGCTGGGTCATCCGGACGATCCCCTGGCGGATTGCTTCGGGGATACCGTTGACGCCCTCGGCGATTCCGGCGCGATAGGAAATGCGCGCCTGCCGGGCGTCGCCCGGAAACGCGACCGCCAGCCTCGCCGCGCCGTCGCGCGCGATCGTCAGCGCATAATCGCCCGGCCCCAGCACGATCTCGCCGCCGCCCGCGGGCATCAGGGCCACCGTCGCCACCGCGACCACCGGCCGCGCCGTCAATCGCGCCCTGCCCTCGCGCAGGGTCAATATCTCCTCCGCCGTCCGCACGATCAGCCACTGTCCGATATAGGCCTCGCAAATGCTCGTCGCCGCGCGAAGCAGCTGCGCGACGACGGCGTCGTCGATGCTCGACCCCAGCCGCAGCCAGCCGCGCGCTTCGTTCAGGCTCACCGGCGCTTCGCCGGGCAACAGGCTTGTCGTCATCACCGTTCCTCCACCCGCATCGTCACCGATCGCTCGTCGACCTGTCCGTCGCTCATCGTCACCCGGTTGGTGATGCGATAGACGTGACCGGCGATGCCGCCCGCCAAGGTCGCGGTCGCCTGGACCAGGTCGTGCGCCGCCGCCGGCACCGCGATCCCGCCCGGCTCGTCGGGTGCGACCATCCAGCTGCTTGCGACGATCGCCTGCCCGTCGGGATAGGCCGCCTGCCAGTCGAATTCGAAATCGATCCGCGCGCCGGGATCCTTCACCATCATCGTCATGGCCTTCCTCTCCGTTTCAGGGTTTGCGGACCGACACGCGCCGGCCGGTTTCGCGGAGTATCCGCGCGCGCTGCCGCGGGCTGCGCCCGGCGCCCGGATCGGGACCGCCCCATTCGCTCGCAAGGTCGCGCCGCGCGACGTCGCCGATCGCCCGCGACCCGAGCGCCGATCCCGCGATCATGCTGCGGCCTCCAACGCCGCCAGTCGCCGCTCCTGCGCGGCGATCAGGAACAGCGCGAGCTGGTCGGGGCGAATGCCGAAGCGATCGCCGCCGTCCCATCCGTCCCAGCACAGGAAGGCATAGGGGGTCGCACCCGGACGCCCCTCCGCGGCAGTCGGATCGACCAGACCTTCGTCCGCCATGATCGCCCACACAGCCTGCGCGCGAACGCCGAAATGATAGCGCGCGCCGTCGGCGCCCTTGGCCGCGATCGCGTCGTTCCACTGATAGAAACCCAGCTCGGCGGCGATCCGCCGCGCGGCGCGCAGCTCGGCGTCGGTCGCTGCGCCGCGCCACGTCTTTTCGCGCGCGTCCGACGTGTTGATCGTTCCCGACCCGGCGTAAAGCACCGACCAGCGCGCGGCGCCGGTGCCCAGCGACAGGCTGTTGTCAGCCGCGGGACAAAGCTGACCGGTCTCGGTCAGGCGCAGCCTTTCGGATCCGGCGGTATAGAAGCGGATCTGCTGCAAACTATCCAGGAAATAGAGCAGAGCCGAATAATTGCCGACACCCGCGCCGCCGGCGCCGGCGCCCCAGCCCACGCCGCCGCTGTCGGCATAGGACCACAGGTTGCGCGCCGACGTGCCCTGGATCAAGGCCGTATTCGTGCTGGACGATGCGGCGTGCAGGCGTGCGGCAGGCGATGTCGTGCCCAGTCCGACGTGGCCCGTCGCGCCGATGCGGACGCGTTCGGTACCGCCCGTCGTCAGACCGATTGCATCCGCTGCGGGGTTGTGGATACCCGTGTTGGTGTCGGCGGAAAAACTGATCGACGGGGCCGCGGCGCTTCCCGAGGTGCAGGTCAGCGGTCCGTTGACCGAAAAAACGCCGCCGCCATCCTTGAACACCAGCGATGACAGGGAAAGATTCGCCCAGCCACTGCCGCGCCGTACCGTCAACAGGTCGCTCGCGGCGCCGGCCGGAACCGAAGCATGCGTCGTCGACAAGGGTTGCTTCGAATCGAGTCCGCTGCTCAGGCTCGCTGCAACAGCGTCGCTCTCCGCGAACCAGCCCGCACCGACGGTCAGCGCCAGCGTCTTCAGCCCCGGCGTGAAATCGACGGCCGTACCGGCGCTCGAGGACGCCGCGACGGTCTCGCGCACGAGACGTCCGGCGCTGTCGATACGCCCCAGTCCAACCTCCCATTCCTCCGATCGCGCGATGCCGGCGATGGCATAGTGAAATTGCGCGTCAGCCGGCACGGCGTCGGCAAATCGGCGATGGCCCGGAACCGCGCTGGTGGGCATCAGCGGTCCGGTCCCGCCCTCGTGACACAACTCGCGCACCAGGTCGGCGAAAAAGGGGGTCGGCATGGCAGCGCCATCCTTCTTTGAATGTCATGGAAAATTGGCGCCCGGCCCCGTCCGAAAGGGAAAGAGACCGCGGCCGGGCGCCCATCGCGCGCCAGCCGCTTAGCTGGCGGCGAATTTCATCAGCTTGATGGCCTGCGAATCGATGATCGCGCCGCCGACCCTTTTGGTTGCATAGAAATGCACGAAGGGCTTGTTGCTGAACGGATCGCGCAGGATGCGCGTCTCGCCGCGGTCGGCAACCAGATAGCCGGCGCGGAAGTTGCCGAATGCGATCGACAGGCTGTTCGCGCCGACGTCGGGCATATCCTCGGCCTCGACGACCGGATAGCCGAGCAGCGTCGCCGCTTGCCCTTCGACCATCCCCGGCTGCCACACGAAAGCGCCGTCGGTCGTCTTGAACTTGCGGACACGGCCCAGCGTGTCGGAGTTCATCACCCAGCAGGCGCCCTGCCGGTACGGTGCCTTGAGCGAATGGACCAGCTCGACCAGCTTGTCCTGCGGGTTCGACGCCGGAAATGCGCCCGCGGTGCCCGTCGCCAAATGCTGCAGCGTCCCGAACGCGCGCACGCTGTCGACCTCGTTCGTCGTCGTATAGGTCAGGAACCCCTTCGGCCGGTTCGTCCCGTTGCCGTTCACGAACGCGCTGCCCTCGGCCACCGCAAACTCGCGGCCCAGCTGCTCGGCCAGCCAGTCCTCGACGTTGAACATCGCGTCGTCGAGCATCGCCTGGCTCGCCGCCGGATTGGCGTAAAGCTCGCCCGTGGGCGGTGCGATTTCGGCAAAGCTGCGCGTCGCCGTCTCGGGCCGCGCCGCGGTCTCGCCGACCCAGCCCGCGCCCATCGATCCCGTCGCGACCAGCTTACGATAGCCGCTCGTCCCCGTCTGCACGACGGTCGCGATCGACCGGATCGGCGACAGCGTCTTCAGCGTCGCCGCGATGCTGCCGTCGATCTCGCGCGGCACCGCATAGCCACCCTCGGCCGCAGTCGCGCCCGACAGGCTCTTCATCTCGACCCCGGCGTCGATCCCGCGGCGCAGATAGCGCTCGACAAAAGCATCGCGCGCCGGATCGGCGGCCTTCGCCCCGTCGAGCGGCAACCGCGACGCCGCCACCGCCTGCGCATCGACTTGGCGCTGCAGCGCCGCCACCGATGCCTTCAGCTCGTCGACCGCTTCGGCCGCCAGCACCGCATCGAACGCACCGTCGAGCGCGTCGGCTTTCACTTCCATATCGTCCATGCCTGTCACTCCTTCACCACCTGAATTACTCGTGCGAGCGGCTGCATCGGCGCCGCCACCAAACTCACTTCAGCCAGGTC
>NZ_DASWTD010000402.1:0-2988 GCF_036402335.1 Sphingopyxis sp.
CGCAGCGTTCGAGGCGGGGGTCGATTTCACGATGGACGATATCGACCGGCTCTCGCGGCGTGTGCCGTGCCTGTCGAAGGTCGCGCCGGCCAAGTCGGACGTCCATATGGAGGATGTCCATCGCGCCGGCGGGATCATGGCGATCCTCGGCCAGCTGGAGCGGGCGGGGCTGCTCCACGCGCATCTGCCGACGGTGCACAGCGCGACGCTGGGCGATGCGCTCAACAAATGGGACATCTCGCGCACCAACGACCCCGATGTGCAGAAATTCTTCATGGCGGCGCCCGGCGGGGTGCCGACGCAGACGGCGTTCAGCCAGGACCGGCGCTGGGACGATCTCGACCTCGACCGCGAGGGCGGGGTTATCCGGTCGGCCGACCATGCCTTCAGCCAGGACGGCGGGCTGGCCGTGCTGTCGGGTAATATCGCGCTCGACGGCTGCATCGTGAAGACCGCGGGGGTCGACGAGAGTATTTTGAAGTTCACCGGTCCTGCGAAGGTCTATGAAAGCCAGGACGCCGCGGTTGCGGGTATCCTCACCGGACAGGTCGAGGCGGGCGATGTGGTCGTCATCCGCTACGAAGGGCCGAAGGGCGGACCGGGGATGCAGGAAATGCTCTATCCGACGAGTTACCTCAAGTCGAAGGGGCTGGGCGCCGCGTGCGCGCTGGTCACCGACGGACGTTTTTCGGGTGGCACATCGGGGCTGTCGATCGGCCATGCGTCGCCCGAAGCGGCGGAGGGCGGCACGATCGGGCTGGTCGAGAATGGCGACACGATCGAGATCGATATCCCGAAGCGCACGATCAACCTGATGGTCGCCGATAGCGTGCTCGCCGAACGGCGCGCGGCGATGGAGGCGAAAGGTGAGGCAGCATGGCAGCCCGCGAGGCCGCGCCCGCGCAAGGTTTCGGTAGCACTTCAGGCTTATGCCGCGATGACGACCAGTGCTGCGCGCGGCGCAGTACGCGACCTGTCGCAACTGAAGGTGGGCAAGACATGATATCGAAACGGGGCGCGATCCTTCCGCTCTTGCTGCTCGCGGCGTGCAATCGCGCGCCCGACAATGGCGAACTGGCCGAAGCCGAAGCGCGGGGTTCGCGCGAGGCGGCCGAGAATGGCCGTATCGAATGCGCGCTCGAAGGCGCCAAGCTGTTCGACCGCACCTGCACCGTCGAGGAAATGAGCGGCGCCGATGGAACGGTGCTCGTCGTCGGGCGCAGCAATGTCGGATATCGTCGCCTGCAGATCACCACCGACGGGCGCGGCGTGGTGTCGGCCGACGGTGCCGAGCCCGCGAAGGTCAGCATCGTTGGCGACAATGTGATCGAAGTCGCGGTGGGCCATGACCGCTATCGCTTGCCCGCGAACACCGGCGGCGCGAAATAGCCGAAATCATGCTACGGGACGATGATGCCCGTCCCCGCCGATGCTCCCGTCCTGACCACCGCCGCGATGCGCGAGGCCGAGGCCGCCTGCGCGGTGCAGGGCACGTCGCTGTCCGAATTGATGGAGGGTGCCGGTGCGGCCGTCGCCGATACCGCGTGGCGGATGGCAGCTGGCGCGCCGATCCTGATCCTGTGCGGTCCGGGTAACAACGGCGGCGACGGTTATGTTGCCGCGCGGCTGCTCGCCGGACGCGGCGCGCCGGTTCGCGTGGCGGCGCTGGCCGAGCCTGCGACCAAGCTCGCCAAGGCGGCGCGGGCGAGTTGGGAGGGACCGGTCGAGGCGCTGGACGGCGGGACACGGTCCGCGCCGCTGGTGGTCGATGCGCTGTTCGGGGTCGGCTTGTCGCGGCCGCTGGCGGACGATCTGTCGGCGGTGCTGCGCGGATTTTCCGATCGCCGAATTCTTGCCGTCGATGTGCCGAGCGGAGCCGATGGCGACGGGGTGGCGGACTGGACTCCGCCGCTGTCTGCCGATGTCACGCTGGCGCTCGGCGCGCTCAAGCCTGCGCATGTCCTGTTGCCCAGCGCGTCGGCGTGCGGGCGCGTGCTCCTAGCGCCGATCGGCATTTGTGCGAACCGCGCCATGCATACGCTGCCCGGCGCGCAGGCCCGGGCGCCCGATGCGGCGGCGCATAAATTCACCCGCGGCATGGTGCTCGTTTTCGCCGGCCCGATGCGCGGTGCCGCGGGGCTGACCGCCGCGGCGGCGTTGCGTGCGGGCGCGGGCTATGTCGTGCTCGACGGCAGCGAGCGCGCGCCCTTTTCGGCGATCATCACCGAAAGCGATGCGAAGTTCGGCGAGCGGCTCGACGATCCGCGCGTCGGAGCGGTGGTGATCGGCCCCGGATTTCCGGCGGGCGACGACCTGCTGTTCGATGTCGAGGCGGCGCTCGATTCGGGCAAACCGCTCGTGCTCGACGCGGCGGCGATCGAGGCGGCGCTGCCGCGCCTGTCCGAAACGCCGCGCAAGGCCATCCTGACCCCGCACGAAGGCGAGTTCGCGCGCGCTTTTCCGCAACTCTATGGCAGCAAGATCGACCGCGCGAAGGCCGCGGCGGTGCGGACGCAGGCGGTCGTGATCTACAAGGGCGCCGACACGATCATCGCGGCACCCGACGGGCGTGTCGCCGCGGCGTGGCCGGGCAGTCCTTGGCTCGCGACCGCGGGCTCGGGCGACGTGCTCGCGGGCGCGTGCGGCGCGATGCTCGCGCGCGGCGGGGATGCCTTCGACGCCGCCGTCGCTGCGGTGGGTTGGCATATTGCGCAGGCGGCGCGTATAGGCCCCGGCCTTGTCGCCGACGATCTGGTTAGGGAATGAAATGAGTGAAGCTGCGCTGATCGAGCGCATCGCCGCGCGCGGCGATGGCGTGACGGGCGACGGCCGCCATATCGCGGGGGGCGTTCCCGGCGATCGCGTGCGCGACGACGGGATCATCATTCCGGGGCCGAACCGCGCCGAACCTGCCTGCCGCCATTTCGGCAAATGCGGCGGTTGCCAGCTGCAGCATGTCGCCGAGCCTGCACTTGCCGATTTCGTCCG
>NZ_DASWTD010000403.1:0-6285 GCF_036402335.1 Sphingopyxis sp.
GCCTTCTGACGCCATGGGCCCCGGCTTTCGCCGGGGTGCACAAAAGGGACAACTCTCCCCCGCTGCAAAAAAACGTCTGTCCTTTCCGATATGACAACGTTATCTCATCCATACGACAGACAGATTCGGGGAGAGACGATCTTGGCGCAAATCGCCGACAAACGCCGCTGGCTCGTGGTGGGGCTCGTCTTCATCGCGATCGTCCTCAACTATGTCGACCGCCAGATTCTCGCGCTGCTGAAGCCGACCTTGCAGGCCGAGTTCGACTGGACCGACCGCGATTACAGCCACATGGCCTCGGCCTTCCAGTTCGCCGCCGCGCTCGCTTTCCTCGGCACGGGCTGGTTCATCGACAAGGTCGGGCTGCGCTGGGGCTTCGCGATCGGCGTCGGGGTGTGGAGCCTTGCGGGCATGGCGCACGCCTTCGCCTCGACCGTATCGGGCTTCGTTGCTTCGCGCGCCGTCCTCGGCGCCGCGGAGTCGATCGGTACCCCCGCCGCGGTCAAGACCGCCGCGACCTACTTCAACGCCAAGGAGCGAAGCTTCGTCCTCGGCCTCGGCGGGATCGCGCCCAACGTCGGTGCGATCCTGACGCCCTTGCTCATCCCGCTGATGGCGTTGATGTGGGGCTGGCAGGCGACCTTCCTGATCGCCGGCGGGCTCGGCCTCGTCTGGGTCGTCGTCTGGCTGATGGTCCGCATTCCCAAACAGCCGAACGCCGCGCGCGACGCCGCCGCGCCGCCGATCGCGTGGAGCAGTCTGCTGCGCGATCGCCGCCAATGGGCGGTGATCCTCGGCAAGGCGCTGACCGACCAGGTCTGGTGGTTCCTGCTTTTCTTCATGCCCGACCTCTTTCACCGCGTCTTCGGGCTGACGCAGGGCACGCTGGGCTTGCCCGTCGCCTTCGTCTATTTCATGGCGGCGCTCGGCGGCATTACTGGCGGTTATCTGCCGTCGTACCTGATGGGCCGTCGCGGCTGGACCGTGAACGCGGCGCGCAAGACGACGATGCTGATTTACGCGCTGCTTATCCTGCCCGTGCCGCTGCTCGTCGGGGTCGACAGCGCGTGGGTGGCGGCCATGATCCTCGGCCTCGCGCTCTTCGCGCATCAGGGCTTCTCGACCAACCTCTTCGGCCTCACCACCGACGTCTTCCCCGCGCGCATCGTCGGCTCTGCGATCGGTATCGGCGCCTTTGCCGGCAATCTCTCGGGCATGGCGATGATCGAGTTTGCGGGCTGGTCGCTCGACACGGGCAGGGGGTATCTCCCGATGTTCCTTGTCTGCGCCGTCACCTATCTCGTCGCGCTCGCGGCGATTCACCTCATCCTCCCGCGCATCGTCGCGGTCGATGAGGAGGAGGATGGCGAAGTGCAGGTGCTGGCGCATTGATTCCTCGACATTCGTCATTCCCGCGAACGCGGGAACCCAGGGGAGGGGAAAGCCGACGCACGCCCTGGGTCCCCGCTTTCGCGGGAATGACGAAAGAAGAGATTAGTTAAATCCGCATACAAAACCCGCTTTCCTCCTTCCGACTTATGGAGTATATGACAGCGATGTCAGATTTTCTTCCCGCTCCCATCAAGGTGACCTTCGCCGGTCACGAGGTTTCGCCCATCGCCTGGGGCATGTGGCGCTTCGCCGGTGCCGACGTTGCGACCGCGCGCGCGCGCATCGATGCGGCGTTCGAGGCCGGCGTCACGCTGTTCGACACCGCCGACATCTACGGCTGCGACACCCCCGGCGGCTTCGGCTCGGCGGAAGCGCTGCTGGGCGACGTTTTTGCCGAAGCGCCGGGCCTTCGTGACAAGATGGTCCTTGCGACCAAGGGCGGGATCATCCTCAGCGTTCCCTACGACAGCAGCGCGCCCTACCTCACATCCGCGATCGATATCTCGCTGAAACGCCTGCGCACCGACCATGTCGAACTGTGGCAGATCCATCGTCCCGACCTGCTCACCCATCCACAGGAGATCGCGCGCGCGCTCGAGGATGCCCACCGCGCGGGCAAGATCGGCGCGATCGGCGTGTCGAACTTCACCACCGCACAGACTGCGGCGCTCGCCAAATTCCTCCCCGTGCCGGTGGTCAGCCACCAGAGCGAATTTTCGCCGCTTCACCTCGCTCCGCTTTTCGACGGTATCTTCGACCAGTCGATGGCCGAGGGCATGAGCTTCCTCGCATGGTCGCCGCTCGGCGGCGGCCGGCTCGGCGATCCGGCCGACGAGCGCAGCCAAGCAGTCGCCGGACTGCTCGATACGAAGGCGGCCGAATATGGTGTCTCGCGCGCCGCCGCTACGTACAGCTGGGTGATGGCGCATCCCGCGCGCCCGATCCCGATCGTCGGCACGCAGAATGTCGAGCGCATCAAGGAAATTCCGCAAGCCTTCGTCCCGCGCTGGACGCGCGCCGAATGGTACGCGGTGCTGCAAACATCGATGGGGGAGAATCTGCCATGACCGACCGCAGTTGCGAAGTCAGCTGGTTTTCGGCGCTCTGCGACGACGACTATGAGTTCCTCGGCGTCCCCGACCCGATGCTCAAATCGAGCTGGGAGCATTGCCGCGACATCGTGATGCAGGCCGATGCCCAGGGGTTCGACAATATCCTGCTGCCGTCGGGCTATGCGCTCGGCATCGATACCACCGCCTTCGCCGCGGCAATCGCGACGATGGTGAAGCGCATCCGCCTGCTGATGGCGGTGCGCATCGGCGAAAGCTGGCCGCCGCAGCTCGCGCGCCAGATCGCGACGATCGACCAGGTCCTCGGCGGCCGCCTGACGGTCAACATCATCTCCTCGGACATGCCGGGCGAGACGATGGACTCGGAACCGCGCTACCGCCGCACGGTCGAGGCGATGCATATCCTCAAAACCCTGCTCAACGGCGAGGAACTCGACCATGACGGCGAGTTCTGGAAGCTGCAGGTCGCCCCTGCGCGCGTCGGCACCGTGTCGGGCAAGGCGCCGCCGCTCTATTTCGGTGGCCTCTCGCCCGCGGCGCGCGACGCCGCTGCGAAAGGCTGCGACGTCTTCCTGATGTGGCCCGACCGCGAAGAGGTGGTGAAGGAGATCATCGCCGACATGACGCAGCGCGCCGCCGCCTATGGCCGCACGCTCAAATTCGGCTACCGCGCGCACATGATCGTGCGCGATACCGAAAGCGAGGCCCGCACCGCTGCGGACCGGCTGCTCTCGAAACTCGACGCCGCAAAGGGTGCCGAGATCAAGGCCAAGTCGCTCGACTCGCAAAGCTTCGGCGTCAACGCGCAGGTCGCGCTGCGCGAAGCGGCGTCCGACGACGGCTATGTCGAGGATAATCTCTGGACCGGCGTCGGCCGCGCCCGCTCGGGCTGCGGCGCGGCGATCGTCGGCGACCCCGACCAGGTGCTCGCGAAGCTGAACCGCTATCAGGACATGGGCATCGAGGCGTTCATCCTCTCGGGCTATCCGCATGCGGCCGAGGCCGACCTCTTCGCGCGCCATGTGCTGCCGAAGATGAAGCACGGGCCGCTCGAACTCTAAATCTCCGTCATTGCGAGCGTAGCGAAGCAATCCAGAGCGGTTTACGCGACTCTGGATTGCTTCGCTGCGCTCGCAATGACGATTTGAAAGATGCCCCGCCCCCACGTTTGAGACGTAGGAGAGAAGGGGACGGGGCGAGCGCGCTTAAGCAGAGTGCAGCTTGCCCGTCGATTAACCGAAAGTGTTATCCTGCCCAAACTGCGGCATAAAGTGCGGCCATCTCATCCGCATCGGGCACGCGCGGGTTGTTCGCGGGCGATCCCGACGCCGCCGCCTGCGCGCACATCACCGGCACCAGTGCCTCCCAACGCGCCGCGTCGATGCCCCATGCCGCCGGCCCCGGCACCTCGAGCTCGCGGTTGAGCGCCGCCAGTTCGTCGAGCAATCGCGCCACCGCCGACTGGTCGCCCTCCGCCTCGTCCGCCACCCCCATCGCCCGCGCGCAATCGCCATAGCGGTGCAGCGCCGCGGGCGCCGACCAGGCGGTCACCGCGGGCAGCAGCATCGCGTTCGACAGGCCGTGCGGCACGTGGAAATGCGCGCCGATCGGCCGGCTCATCCCGTGCACCAGCGCGACCGAGCTGTTCGAAAAGGCGATCCCCGCCTGCGTCGCGCCCAGCATCATCGCCTCGCGCGCCGCGGCGTCCATCGGGTCGGCGCACACGCGGCGAAGGTTCGGCGCCAGCGCGCGCATCGCGAGCAGCGCCATGCCGTCGCTGAACGGGTTCGCGCGCTTCGAAACATAGGCCTCGATCGCATGGACCAGCGAGTCGATGCCCGTGTCGGCGGTCAGCCTTTTGGGCTTGGTAAAGGTCAGCTCATAATCGACGAGCGCCGCGACGGGCAGATAAGCCAGCCCCGGGCACAGCATCTTCTCGTCGGTCGCCTCGTCGGTGATGATCGTGAAGCGCGTCGCTTCCGACCCTGTCCCTGCAGTGGTCGGGATCGCGATGATCGGGAGCCCTGGCGCGTCCTGCACATGCGGCGCTTTATAGTCCGCCATCGCCCCGCCGAACCGGCCGAGCAGCGCGATGGCTTTCGCGCTGTCGAGCGGGCTGCCGCCGCCGAAGCCGACGACGCAATCATGGTCGCCGTCGAGCAGGAAGGCGACGCCCGCGTCGACCGACGCCACCGTCGGGTCGGGCACCGTATCGGGGAACACCCGCGCCGCGATCCCCGCCGCCGTCAGCCCGTCCACCAGATCGGCTACGCGCCCGCTGCTCACCAGATAAGCATCCGTGACAATCAGCGGCCGCGACAGCCCCAGCGAGGCCAGCACCTCGGCCAATTGCTTCGACGCCCCGCCGCCGATGCGCAGGATGCGAGGCAGGGCGATACTCGCGATACTCAACTCACCATCTCCTCGCGGATCGTTTTGCGCGCCATCCAGAACAGCGCCGAGGCGAGCGCGCCGAAGAGGATGAAGATCATCAACGACCAGCGCACGCCTTCGGCCGATCCTAGCCCCATCGGGCCCGAGAGCAAATCGCTGACCGCACCGACCCCGAGCGGGCCGAGGCCAAGCCCGAGCAGGTTGATGATGAACAGCAGCACCGCCGATGCCGTCGCGCGCGTCTGCGGCCGCACCAGCCCCTGCACCGCAGCAAAGCCCGGCCCGTACCAAAGCGTGTTGAGCACTGGCGGAAAGGCGAACATGATCAGCGCGAACACTGCCGAATCCGCCATCAGCCCCGCGATATAGAAGGGGATGCCGAGGAAGGTCGAAACCGCGGGGATCGCGACATAGGCGCGCAGATCGCGCGCGCCATATTTGTCGGCGAGCTGTCCGCCCATCCATGTCCCGAGCGCGCCCGTCAGTCCGAGCACGATGCCGAGCGCGACGCCGAGAAATCCCGTCAGCCCCAGCCCGAAATCGCCCGCGATCACCGTCAGCTCTTCGGCATGGTTGCGGAAGAAGAAGGGCGCGAGGAACGCCGCCGCGCCATAGCCGATGAATGCCTTGATCGCCGCGGCAAAGGCGATCAGCCAGAAGGTCCGTTTGCCGCGGATCTCGGCCATCGCGGTCCTGAAGTCGGGCCGGGCGGCCTTCAGCGCGGCTAGGTCGTGATGCATCTGCCGCCGCGGTTCCTTCAGTGTCGTCCACGCGATCAGCGCCATCAGCACCCCCGGCACGCCCGCGAACAGGAACGCTGTTCGCCAACCGTACGCATCGGCGATCAGCCCGCCCAAGGCCAGCCCGAGCAAGCCGCCGAGCGGAATGCCGAGCGAATAGAAAGCGAGGGCAGAGGCGCGCTTCTCCTTCGGCGTATAATCGGTGATCAGCGAATGCGCGGGCGGCGTACACCCCGCCTCACCGATCCCGACCCCGATCCGGCACAGCACGAGCTGGACGAAATTCTGCGCAAAGCCGCACGCGACGGTGAAGACACTCCACAGCCCTGCCGCCACTGCGATGATCCGCGGCCGGTCGCCTGTCTCGGCAAAGCGCGCGATCGGGATACCAAGTATGGTATAGAACAGCGCGAAGGCGAGGCCGGTCATCACACCGAGCTGCCAGTCGGCGAGATGCAGCTCGTTCTTGATCGGCTCGGCGAGGATCGAAACGATCTGCCGGTCGAGGAAGTTGAGGATGTAGATGATGAGGAGGACCGTCAGCGCATAGCGGCGGTACGCCGGCGATACCGGCGCGATGACGGACGGGGCGGGGGCTTCGGTGGTCATTTCATCCTCCCTCGATTTTCTTTTTCTTCGTTATCTCACCCTGTGATCCCCGGCGAAAGCCGGGGCCCAGAGTTGCGCGG
>NZ_DASWTD010000404.1:0-4852 GCF_036402335.1 Sphingopyxis sp.
AGAGCGGATGTCGAACCCGCCCGCCTTCGTACCCTTGGCATAGGAGGCATAGAGCATCAAATCATCGGTCGCGTCGAACTGGACATTAACCATCGGATTGAAGCTGTCTTCGCTCAATTTGCCCGAGATATTGTGGGCCTCGATATTGAGAGCACGGAACACCGCCGCAACCGTAGCCGCCGGAAGGGTGTTGAGTGGTCCTTGGACGATGGCGAGCGTACGCCGGCCTTTTTTCTTCTCATGATTGAAACGCGCGCCCGCAGTGAGGCGGAAGCGTTCGCTGAGCGAAATTTCGCCTTGCGCGAAGGCCGAAATCAGGTCCGATTTCTGGTCATAGTCACGGTCGTTCCGTGTATCGCCAACCACACTCAACGGTGCCGGAAGACTGAAGAAGGTCGAGTTGAACCGGGTGAAGTCCTGCACGTCGAGCTTGGCATGCTGGTAATAGACGCCCGCGATATAGTTGAACGTCTCGCCGCCCGGCGAGGTCAGGCGGAGTTCCTGGCTGAACTGGCGATAATCTTCGCGCAGGTTAGTGCCGTCGAGGAAACTGATCCCCGAGAAATCGACGTCGACGATCTCGCGCGTCTTATAGTCGAGCAGCGACGAGACCGACGTCAGCGTGTGCTCGCCGACTTCGAGGTCGGCGTTAAGCGTAGCACCGAACACCTTGTTCTTGCTCTCATATCCATTGTCCTCGCGGACATAATCAGGATCTGTGCTGACGAAGAACGGCCCCTGGAACACCGTGTTATAATTGCCGACCGCCCCGAACACGTCGCGTGGCTGCCCCTTCATTTCGAAGTCGGCATATTCGAGCTTCAGTTCGGCGGCGAACGGCCCGCCGCGATCGAGTTCGAGCTTGCCGCGGAAATAATATTCGTCGACGTTCGGTTCGTCGCGGTCGAGCTTCTGGTTGTAGAAATAGCCGTCCATCGAACGGTGATAGCCGACGACGCGCGCCTCGACGCCTTCGCTAAGCGGCCCCGACAGAACGCCGGTGAGCTGGAATTCCTTGTGGTTGAATTCATAGAGGCCGCTGACCGAGCCTTCGAACTCGTCGGTCGGGCTGCGCGTCGTGATGTTCACTGCGCCCGCGATCGCATTTTTCCCGAACAAGGTCGGCTGCGGCCCGCGCAGCACTTCGACGCGTTCCATATCGACGAGCGGCAGGCGCGAGAGCTGGTCGCGGCCGTAATAGACGCCGTCGACGAACATCGCGACCGACTGTTCGAAGCCCTTGTTATCGCCCGAGGCGATGCCGCGGATCGCGATGCGGTTGGCGATCGCGGTCTGGGTGATCTTGAGGTTGGGGACCGAAGACGAAATCTGTTCGAGGTTGGTCTGACCGTAACTTTCGACCTGCTTGCCGCTGACCGCCGAAATCGAGATCGGCACGTCCGACAGGCCTTCGGCGCGTTTTTGCGCGGTCACGATGATTTCCTCGAGCCCGCCCTGATCTTCCGTGGGCGCCGCGTCCTGTGCAAAGGCAGCGGCGGGGCTGGCAAGCGCCGATGCAGCGAGCAGCGCGACGAAATGCGTCTTCATGAACTCTCTCCCTCCCACCATCGTCGGGTTCGCCCCGCGATGTTTTTCTGGCCTTGCGACTCTTATCGTCTTTAAGTATCGTTATGCAAGTCAGATAATTCGGGAGAACATAACAGTGCCGAAAAACGGCCTTCCTCCGGCGTTAACCCGCAATTTGCGGTTGCCGGCCATCGCCGCGCCGATGTTCCTTGTCTCGGGTCCCGAGATGGTGATTGCCGCATCGCGCTCGGGGGTGATCGGCAGTTTTCCGGCGCCCAACGCGCGCACGTCGGCCGACCTTGAAGATTGGGTGAGCCGGATCGATGCGGCATTGTCAAACGATCCCGAAGCCGCTGCCTGGGCGGTGAATCTTGTCGTCCATCCGTCGAATAGCCGTCTTCAAGAGGATCTCGCCTGTGTCGTTCGGCATAAGGTGCCGCTCGTCATCACCGCGCTCGGCAGCCCTGCGCGGGTGGTCGAAGAAATCCATAGCTATGGAGGGCTCGTCTTCGCCGACGTCAATTCGGTGGGCTTCGCACGCAAGGCTGCGGCGGCCGGAGTCGACGGATTGGTGCTCGTCGCCGCGGGTGCCGGCGGGCATACCGGTGCTACTGCGGGTTTCGCCTTCGTTGAGGAGGTACGTCAGTTCTGGGACGGGCCGCTCGTGCTCGGCGGAGCAATCTCGACCGGCCATGCTGTCCGCGCCGCGGAGATATTGGGTGCCGACCTCGCCTATCTCGGCACGTCGTTGATTGCCTGCGCCGAGAGCATGGCGGTGCCGGGGTACAAGGAGATGGTGGTTGCAGCGGGCGCCGAGGATATCATTCCTTCCAAAGGCATCACCGGTGTGACCGCCAACTGGCTGAAATCCAGTCTGATTGCTGCTGGCTACGACCCGGCTAACATGCCCCAGGACAAGCGCCCGAACTTCTCGGACGCGCAGGACGACGCGAAGGCGTGGAAGAATGTCTGGTCCGCGGGCCAAGGCGTCGGCGCGGTTCGCGGCATCGAGCCCGTTGCCGCCATCGTCGACCGCCTCGTTTCCGAATATGATGCGGCCGCAACGCGCCCGCGCTTTGCCGCCGCCGAAGGAGTCCCCGCATGACCGCACAGCTCGTCGACACGATCCGGACCACGATCCAGCCGAACGACCATCCCTATATGAAAGACGCCTGGCGCCCGACCTATAATGAATGGAACGCGATCTTCGTGAACGGCGATGCCGAGGTGATCGGCAATATCCCGACCGACATCGACGGCGTCTATGTGCGCACCGGCGAGAACCAGATCCACGAGCCGATCGGCCGCTACCACCCCTTTGACGGCGACGGCTTTATCCACGCGATCTCATTCAAGGACGGCCGCGCGAGCTATCGCAGCCGCTTCGTGCGCACCAAGGGCTTCGAGGCCGAGAAGGAAGCCGGTCGCTCGCTGTGGGCGGGGCTGATGGAGCCGCCGCACAAGTCGACGCGCCACGGCTGGGGGGCGCAGGAGTGGCTGAAGGATTCATCCTCGACCGACGTCGCGATCCATGCCGGCCGGATCATCTCGACCTTCTACCAGTGCGGCGAAGCGTACCGGCTCGACCCCTTCACGCTCGAACAGTTCGGTACCGAGAGCTGGGTGCCGCTCGACGGGATTTCGGCGCATTGCAAGGTCGACCTCGCGACCGGCGAGCTTATGTTCTTCAATTACTCGAAGCACGCGCCTTACATGCATTATGGCGTCGTCGGCGCGGACAACAAGCTGAAGCACTATATCCCGGTGCCGCTCGCCGGGCCGCGGCTGCCGCACGACATGGCGTTCACGAAGAATTACACGATCCTCAACGACATGCCGCTCTATTGGAACGAGGAATTGCTCGAGCGGAACCTGCACGTCGTCCAGTTCCATCCCGACGAAAAGACGCGCTTCGCGATCATCCCGCGCCATGGAAACCCTGAGGATATCCGCTGGTTTACAGCCGAGCCGACCTACACGCTTCACTGGCTGAACGCGTGGGAGGAAGGCGATGAGATCATCCTCGACGGCTATTATCAGGAAGAGCCGATGCCGAAATCCTATCCGAACGCGCCCGAGGGGCTCGAACGGATGATGGCCTATCTCGATCAGGGGCTGCTCAAGCCGCGCCTCCATCGCTGGCGCTTCAACCTCAAGACCGGAAAGACGATCGAACAAAGGCTCGACGAGCGCGACCTCGAATTCGGCATGTTCAACCACCGCTATGCGGGCAAGCCCTATCGCTACGCCTATAGCGCGATCCCCGAACCCGGCTGGTTCCTGTTCCGCGGGCTCGTCAAGCACGACCTCAATGCCGGAACGAGCGAGGACTATGAATTCGGCCCCGGCCGCTTCGGCAGCGAAGCGCCCTTCGCGCCGCGCATCGATGCCAAGGACGAGGACGACGGCTATCTCGTCTCCTTCATCGCCGACCTCGAAACTGACACCAGCGAATGCGTGCTGATCGACGCGAAAAATGTCGCGGCGGGGCCCGTGTGCCGGATCATCCTGCCCGAACGCATCTGCTCGGGCACGCATACCGTCTGGGCGAGCGGCGACGATATCGGCATGGGCGCCAACAGCGTGCTGGCCGCCTGAGATGATCGCCGCAGGAGAGGACAAACGGCGACAGCACCGGGAAAGCGGCTGGTGGGGCGACAAGACCTTTGCCGACCTGTTTTTCGCCAACGCCGTGGCGCATCCCGACCGGCTGGCGCTGGTCGATGCACCCAATCGCGGCGATTTCGCTTTCGGTGAGCCGCAACGGTTGAGCTACGCCGAACTCGAGGCCGAGATCGACCGGATCGCCGGCGCGTTGGTCAAGGCGGGGATCGGCAAGGATGACGTGCTGCTCGTCCAGCTTCCGAACATCAGTGAGTTCGTTGCGCTCTATTTCGCGGCGGCGCAGATCGGCGCGATCGTCAGCCCGGCGGCGGTGCAATATCGCAGCCATGAGCTGAAGGGCATGATCGGCGTCGTCGAGCCCAAGGCGTTTGTGTGCGCGACGACGGTCAAAGGATGCGACCATGTCGGCGTTGCGCAGCCGTTGCTGGATGGCATCGCGCTGATGACCTTCGGCCCGAATCCGCCCGAAGGCGCACTCGACCTCTCGACCGTCCGCGGCGACGAGCGGGCTCTCGCCGCGCATGTTGCCGCAAACCCGGTCGACGCCGACGATATCTTCACCATCTGCTGGACCTCGGGCACCACCGGCGTTCCCAAGGGCGTGCCGCGCAGCCACAATCACTGGATCGCGGTCGCGGGCGCAGGATATGAGGCGATGAAGGTCGGACCGGGCGATATCCTGCTCAACCCCTTCCCGCTG
>NZ_DASWTD010000405.1:0-4193 GCF_036402335.1 Sphingopyxis sp.
CAGGCCAAGCGTCACGACCCCGCCAAGCTGCGGCTCCACCTGATGACGGTCGGCGCGTTCCTCGGCGGCGGCCTTTTGGGCGTGGTCGCCTATCGCGTGATCGGCGTGGGGCGGCAATGTTTCGGCGCGGCCCGCCGGCCGGATGATACGGATATCGGTCGATCCGGTCGGTCCCAGCGCCAGCGTGCGGTCTTCGCTGTCGACCGCCGGCGCCGGCGGCAACACCGATTGCTGGACCGACGAGAGCACCGCGCGCGCGTCGACAGGCGCCAGCGTGTAGATCGGCGGTCCGTCGGGAAGCCCGTCGACGAAGGCGCGGGTTGCGGGCTCGAGGGGCGAAGGGGTCGGCACGGTCTTGGTCATCTCGCATCCTTTCGGGGCTGGACGGGAAGGCTCCCGCTGCGATCCAAGCGATGCCAGCGCACGGCCGCCGCGAACCATCGTTCCAAGGGACGTCCCCGGATGGCGAAGCCGCGGGGGCGGCCTATGCTTTGGTCGCTACGATCCGATCCCCTTGGTGCACCGGCCAGATGCTTTGGTCGGATAGGCCGGCGCGCGGCCGCCGGGCATGCCTCGTTCCGGCAAATACCAACCCGAGGAGACGATCATGTACCGTTCTATTCGTACCGCGGCGCTCGCGGCGCTGTTGATGTCCGGCGCCATTCCCGCCCAGGCGGCCGAGGACGCGGCCAAGCCCACCGTGGTTCTCGTCCACGGCGCCTTTGCCGATTCATCGGGCTGGAGCGACGTCATCGCGCGGCTCGAGAAGGACGGCTATCCGGTGATCGCTGTGGCCAATCCGCTGCGCAGCGTCGCGGGCGACGCCGCAAGCGTCGCCTCGGTCGTGCGGTCGATCCCGGGCCACGTGATCCTCGTCGGCCACAGCTATGGCGGCATCGTCATCACCGAGGCGGCCAAGGGCAATTCCAATGTGAAGGCGCTCGTCTACGTCGCCGGCTTCCTGCCCGATACGGGCGAATCGGCGCTGGCGCTGTCGGCCAAATTCCCCGGCAGCACGCTTGGCGAGGCGCTTGCGCCGGTCAGTCTGCCGGACGGCGGCACCGACCTCTACATCCAGCCCGCCAAATTCCACGCGCAGTTCGCCGCCGACGTTCCCGAAGCACAGGCGGTGCTGATGGCCGCGACGCAGCGTCCCGTCACGCAGGCCGCGCTGACCGACGCGGCGCGCGCCGCGACGTGGAAGAGCCTGCCGACCTATGTCATCTATGGCGCCGAGGACCGGAACATTCCCGCCGCGACGATGAAGTTCATGGCCGCCCGCGCCCACGCCCGCAAAACCGTCGGCATCGAACATGGCTCGCACGCGCTGATGGTGTCGCATCCCGCCGAGATCGCCTCGTTGATCGAGGAAGCCGCCACTGAATAATTCGGCGGGGATCGGGCAAGCCTCGTTCCCAACCACCGCGCCGGAAAATCTCCGGCGCGGTCAGTCGCGTCTTTCGTACGGTTCGGCGCGCTTTCTCTTGTCAACTGTATCAGTTGAGTTATCTTCGGGCGTTCGGGGCATAGCCGAATCGACCGGCTCGATCTGTTCCGTTCGACGAGAGGAGACTGTTTATGGCCAGCCTGGCTCAGACCCCCGACCTGTTCGATGCCGCGCGCTCGCTCGGTGTCTCGATTTCGCCTTCGACCCCGACAATCGGTGCCGAAATCTCGGGCCTCGATCTCGACCGGCCGCTGTCGTCGGCGGAAGCCGAACTGCTGCGCGCTGCATGGTTGCGCTTCAAGGTCGTCTTCTTTCGCGACCAGGATATCAGCCACGAGAGCCACGTCCGGCTTGGGGCCCTGTTCGGCGAACTCGAAGGCCACCCGGTGATCCCCTCGGTCGAGGGCTATCCCGAGATATTGAAGATCGAGGGCGTCGAGGGCGTCCAGCTCACCGCCGAAACGCTCGCGCCGTTTCAGGCCTATAACAAATGGCACACCGATGTGACCTTCCGCGAACGGCCGTCGATCGCGTCGATCCTCCGCGCGCGCCACCTGCCGCCGCTCGGCGGCGACACGATGTGGGCCGACACCGCTGCGGCCTGGGCCGGGCTGCCGCAGCCTGTGAAGGACCGCATCGAGGGGCTGGAGGCCGAGCATGACATCGTGCGCAGCTTCGGTGGGCGCGTCACCGAGGAAAAGCGCGCGCAGCTCGCGCGCGACTTCCCGCCGGTGCGCCACCCGGTGGTGCGTTCGCATCCCGAAACGGGCGAGAAGATCCTCTACGTCAACTACACCTTCACCAGCCGCATACTCGGGGTGAGCGAGGAGGAGAGCGACAGCCTGCTCCGCCTACTGTTCGACCGGATCAAGGTGCCCGAATATCAGGTGCGTTTCCGCTGGACCCCGAACGCCATCGGCATCTGGGACAATCGCTCGACCCAGCATTATGCCGTCGGCGACTATTGGCCCGAATATCGCGCGCTCGAACGCGTCACCGTGTCGGGCGACATCGTGACGCGATGAGGATGATCGAGGCCCAGCTTCACTCGCCGCGGCCACGGTTCCGCACCGCGACGCGCGTCGCGATCGTCGGTGCGGGGTTCTCGGGGACATTGCTTGCGATCAACCTGCTCGAACAACCCGATGTCGAGGTGCTGCTGATCGAGCGCGACCGGCACCGGATGGGCGCCGGGGTCGCGTACAGCAGCACCGAAACGTCGCACCTGCTCAATGTGCGCGCCGGCAATATGAGCGCCTTTGCCGACCGGCCCGACCATTTCTGCGAGTGGCTGGCGGCGCGCGGGCTCGGCTGCGAAGCGGCGTTCGTGACGCGCGCGACCTATGGTCGCTACCTGCGCGAGACGCTGCGTGCGGCGATGGAGACCTATGGCCGGCGGCTGAAGCTGGTCGACGACGAAGTGCTCGATATCGAGGAGAAGCGCGGGCAGGTCACGCTCGGTCTCGTCAACGGCGGGCTGATCGAGGCCGACCGCGCGGTGCTCGCGATCGGCAATTTGCCGCCGCACGACCCGCCGGCGATCGATGGCGCACATTTGCCGTCGCACCGCTATATCGGCGATCCGTGGGCGAGCGCGTTCGAGGAAGGGCTGGGCAAGCACGCTCCGGTGCTCGTTGTCGGCACCGGGCTGACCGCGGTCGATGTGATCCTGCGGCTTGTTTCGCACGGTCACGAAGGCCCGATCACCGCACTCTCGCGCCGCGGGCTGCGGCCGCATCGCCATATCGACGGGCTGCCGCGCCCGAAACCGGTGCTCGCCAAACCCGCGCCCGACCTCTCCGAACTGGTGCACTGGGCGCGGGGCGAGGCGCGGGAGCGCGACTGGCGGCTTGTCGTCGATTCGATCCGCCCGATCACGCAGATGATGTGGTCGGCGGCCGATGCCGACAAGCGCGCGCGTTTCCTGCGCCATCTCCGCCCCTTCTGGGACATCCATCGCCACCGGCTCGCGCCCGAGGTTGCCGACCGGATCGACGCGCTCGTCGCATCGGGGCAGCTCCATTTTCGCGCCGGCAAGATCGCCGGTGTTACGGCCGAGCCCGACACGCTCGCCGTTGCGTGGCTGCCCCGCGGCGAGGCTGACCTTGTGACAACGCATGCGGCGCGGATGATCAACTGCACCGGGCCGCAGGGCGATCTGCTGCGCTCGTCCGATCCGCTGATCCGCCGCCTGCTCGGCGCGCGGCGGATTCGCCCCGACGCACTGCGCCTCGGGCTCGACATCGACCGCGACGGCCATGTCGTCGATGCGGCGGGCCGGTCGTCGGACCATATCCTCGCGATCGGCCCGATGACGCGCGGCGACCTGTGGGAAGTCGTCGCAGTGCCCGATATCCGGGGCCAGGTCAGCGCGCTTGCGCGCCGCCTCGTCAACGCGCACTGGACGGGCGGCGAGGGGCTTTAGGACCCGGCTCGCCCTCTAGCGAACCCGATAAAGATAGGCGGGCTCGTTGGGATGGTCGAGCTTGCGCCAGACCGCCTCGGGCAGCAGGCGCGCGACCCCTGCCGCCTCCAGCGTCCGCGCGAGCCAGCTCGGCTGCGGCTGGAACCGCTCGACCAGCTGCCAGCCGGGCTGCGGCTGGTAATGCGGTGCGGCGGCGGCATCCATGCGCGCGTTGGGCTTCGCGGCGCGCGCGGGATTATAATAATAGAGGCTGCCTCGCACCGGCGGGGTCGCGGTCACGCGGTTCGTATCGCCCGACCAGCGCAGCGGTATTCCGACCCG
>NZ_DASWTD010000406.1:0-8665 GCF_036402335.1 Sphingopyxis sp.
AAGCTTGGTCTCGGCACCGATTTGCTCGGCGAACTCTATGATCAGCAATGCCGCGAATTCACCCTGCGGCGCGAAGTGTTCGAGCCGATCGAAATCCTTCGACAAGCGACGTCGATGGGCGCGGAAATCCTGATGCACGAAGGGCGACTGGGCTGCGTAAAGCCCGACGCGTTCGCCGATCTCATCGTCGTCGATGGCGATCCGCTCAAGGACATCGGCTTGCTGTCGCAAAATGGCGAGCGCCTCGACCTCATCATTCGCGACGGCGAGATCATCAAGAACCGGCTGTAGGGCCGGCCGCCGCGCCGCTTGGCGTGCGGTGAGCGCTGAACTTTAAGGATTGCCCGCGAAACTTCGCGCGCGATCGTGATCGGCTCAGTCGATCGCGGGCTTGAGTCCCGGATCGCCGACCGCGAGCGCGCGCTTGAAAGCGGGGCGCTCGACTATCTTCGCCAGATAGGCCTTCAGCTTCGGATAGGCGGCGATTTCGCGTGGCACGAACAGCCGCATCGTGGTCAACGGGAACGCCATGATGATGTCGGCTGCGGTAAATTCATTCCCCGCAAAATAGGGCGCATCCGACAAGCGCTGCTCGACGAGGCCGAAGGCGCGATTGCCGCGACCGCGCAAGGCCTCGGCGATATCGGGGTTCGCAGGCTCGATTGCGGGGATGATCATCTCGACCATAAGCGCCGACATCAGCGAGGAATTGGCGAAATGCAGCCAGAACAGATAGTCCGGATAGGCCGCGTCCGACGGTGTCAGGGCAAGACGGCCGCCACCCAGGCGGTGGATGATATATTCGATGATCGCGCCGGACTCGCCGAGAACCAGGGCGTCATGCGCGATGACGGGCGCCGTACCGAAGGGCGTCAGAGCCTTGTAGGCGGCGGGCGCTGCCCCGGTTGCCGGATCGCGATCATATTTCTGAAGGACATAGTCGATCCCCAATTCCTCGCAAAGCCAGATGATACGGTCCGACTGCGAGATCCCCAAATGATGGATCGTCAGCATCGTCAGGCCCTGCTTCCCGTCGGCGCTTCTTGAACCGCCTCCAACAACAGGGCCTCGACATAAGGCGCGAAGGAGCGCCAGACCTCGAGATGAAAACTCTCGGGGCCGGTCCGCCACACGATGATTTCGGCCTTGTGGAACAGGGTCCGCGCACAGGTGCCGATTGGAAAGGTGCTGATCGCCAAGTCCAGCGGGCAACCGCTCGCCAACCATGTTTCCGCCTCCGGGCTGTCCAGCGTGATCGCGACCTGCCGGTGACTGACATCGACAAAGGCCCCGCCGAGATCGGACAACCGCTTGCCGGCCTCAGACATGGTCGATGCCGCTGTTCCGGTCGCCAGAACCAGCCATTCGTCGGGTCCCAGCCATAGCGCATCGAGCCCGTCGCCCGATGCCGAGCGGCAGGTTGTGCGCGGGAGCGAAAGCTTGAGGATCGCCGAGGCTTTCTCGATGGCCCCCTCGCGGCAGCGCAAGATGTGGCGCGACAGCGTATCTGAATGCAGGACCGGGCCGCGCTGGTTGTTTCGGTTAGTCATTGAGACGGCGCCCTTCGGGATCGACGAAAACGGTCCCGGTCACCTTCACCACGATGTTGCCATCCGGCATCGGCACCATGAGCGGCTGGTCCTCGATGGCCCGGCCGTCCTTGATCATCGCGAGCGCGATCGAGCGGCCGAGCGACGCGCTATAGTAGGACGATGTTACATGGCCCAGCGACGGCCCCCCGACCGGCGCCATGAGCTGTGCGCCCTCTTCAAGCACGATCGACGGATCGGTCGTGAAGAGGCCGACAAGTTGCTTCCGGCCCTTTGCCAGGAGCGCAGGCCGTTCAAGAGAGCGTTTGCCGACATAATCGGGCTTCGTCTTGCCGATGGCCCAGCCAAGCCCGACGTCTTGCGGAGTGACCGTACCGTCGGTTTCCTGTCCGACGATGATATAGCCCTTCTCGGCGCGCAATATGTGCATCGCCTCGGTGCCATAAGCGGTGAGGCCGAGCGTCTGACCACGAGCCCAGATCGCCTCCCAGACCTGACGCGCCCGACCCGAGGGGATGTTGATCTCGAAGCCGAGTTCGCCGGTGAAGCTGACCCGCATCAGCCGGGTCGGTACGCCGCAGATTTCGGCGTCGCCAACGCTCATATGGGGAAAGGCGGCAGCCGAGATGTCGAGCTGCTCGACCAACGGCGCCAGCAGCTCGCGAGCGAGCGGGCCCTGAATGGCGATCACCGACCATTGCTCGGTTGTCGAGGTCAGCCAGACGTCAAGATCGGGCCATTCGGTCTGGAGATAATCCTCCATGAGGCCGAGGACCCGCGCCGCTCCGCCGGTTGTCGTTGTGACATGGAAGCGATCGCTCGCAAGCCGGGCGATGACGCCATCGTCGAGGATGAAGCCGTCTTCGCGCAGCAGCACGCCGTAGCGGCATCGTCCGGCGCCGAGTTTTTTCCAGGCGTTGACGTAAAAACGCTCGAGGAACTCGGCCGCATCGGTTCCGACGACCTCGATCTTGCCGAGCGTCGAGGCGTCGAAAATGCCGGCCGCGCTCCGGACCGCCAGGCACTCGCGGTCGACCGCTTGGCGCATCGTCTCTCCAGCACGCGGAAAGTAGCGGGCGCGCTTCCATTGCCCGACATCTTCGAAGACCGCGCCTTTCGCTTCGGCCCAGCCATGGATCGGGGTGCGCCGCACGGGATCGAAAAGTTCGCCGCGCGCGCTCCCCGCCAGCGTGCCGAAGGTGACCGGGGTATAGGGCGGCCGGAAGGTGGTGAAGCCGACGGCTTCGACCGCTCGCCCGGTGCTGGCGGCGACGATCCCGAGCGAGTTGATATTCGACAGCTTGCCCTGATCGGTCGCCATGCCGGTGGTCGTGTAGCGCTTGACGTGCTCGATCGAGCGGAATCCCTCGCGGGTCGCAAGGGCGAGGTCCCGCGCCGTCACGTCGTTCTGCCAATCCACGAAGGCCTTGACGCGCAAGGGGTTCCTGCCGTGCGGGAGCGCACCGATGACGCCGCCCTTGCCGATCGACTGGCGCACGTCTGCCCGCGGCGGCAGCGGGGCTGCCACGATTTTGCCGCCGCTCGTCTTGGCGGCGTCTATTCCCGCCCACCAGCCGTCTTTCAACGCGTCTGCCAGTTCGAGGCGTCCGCTTGCGGCGCCGACCGTTCGTTCGTCCTCGACCGAGCCCGACGGCACATAGGCCTGGACGTCTTCGTTCCACGCCATTTGGCCCCGTGATTGCGAAGCGAGGTGAATGGCCGGCGTGAAGCCGCCGCACATCAGGACGGCGTCGCAGGCAAGGCGTTCGCGGCGACCGCCGGCGACGATATCTATCGCGTTCACACGCAACCGGCCCCGCGTTCCCTCGATGCGGGCGTCGCGGATGATCCGGAAGGGCGCGCCCGAAACGGCTGCGCCAGGCCGTACGTCGATCAGCACCGTGGCCAGTCCGGCGCTCGTCAGTTCCCGCGCGACGCGGTATCCGGCGTCATGCGCGGTCACCACCACCGGGCGGGCGCCGACGGCGACGCCGTAGAGCTGGAGATAGATGCGCGCCGCGTCGGCGAGCATGATTCCGGGACGATCATTGTCGGGAAAGACGAGGGGGCGCTCGATCGCGCCGGTCGCCAGTATGACGCGTGCCGCCCGAACCTGCCAGAGCCGCTCGCGGACAGGAGCGGCGCCATCCTCGACATGGTCGCCGAGGCGCTCCGCGAGGCCGATCATATTGTGGGGATAATAGCCGAACGCCGTCGTGCGCGGGAGTAACCGGACATTGGGAAGCGCGGCGAGCCTCGCGAGCGTTCCGGTCGCCCAGTCGCGGGCGTCCCCGCCATCTATGACGGCGTCGCTCGCAGCGAGAAGCGATCCACCCATGCGCGGACGATCGTCGCAGAGGATCACGCGCCCGCCTCCGGCCGCCGCCGCCGATGCGGCCGCGAGCCCGGCCGGACCCGCGCCGACGACAAGCACCTCGCAGTGCGCGTAACGCTGCGCGTAGCGGTCGGGGTCGGGTGCGTCGGGCGCCACGCCGAGCCCGGCCACGGCGCGAATGCGCGGTTCGTAGACCGCGTCCCAGGCGCGGCGCGGCCACATGAAGGTCTTGTAATAGAAGCCGGCGGGCAGGAAGCGGCTCAGACGATCGTTGATGCTCCAGCGATCGTGCTCGAGGCTCGGATTGCGGTTCTGGCTGTACGCGACGAGCCCGTCGACCAGTTCGACCTGCGTCGCCGGGAGATTGGGTGTGACCTGCCCCCGACCGCGAACGATCGTGACCAGGGCGTTCGGTTCGTCGGCCCAGGCTCCCAATATCCCGCGCGGCCGGTGATATTTGAACGAACGCCCCACGAGGTGAACATCATTGGCGAGCAGCGCGGAGGCGAGCGTGTCGCCCGCAAAGCCTTCGTAAATGCGCTCGTCGAAACGGAAGCGCAGCGGACGGCCGCGATCGACGAGGCCGTGCCCGGCCAGACGGTATTTCTGGGTCATGACGCACCGGTCTCCGGCAGAGGGTCGTCCACGCGATAGCTTGCCAGAATCAGGTCGGTGCGCGTGTCGCGGAGGATGTTGAAGAAGCGTGCGCAACCATGCGAATGGCGCCAGCGCTCGCGATGAGGGCCGCGAATATTGTCGCGGCCATAGAGAAACGAACCCCATTGCTCATCGTCGAGCGCCGCAGGCACCGGCGGCCGGGCAATGTGCGCTTGCCCTCCGTAGCTGAATTCGATTTCGGGGCGGTCGCCGCAATAGGGGCAGGGGATGAGAAGCATGGCCGGTCTCAGTGCGCCACCGCGGCCGCGGCCGCTTCGTCGATCATATAGCCGTCGCGGAAGCGTTCGATCGTGAACGGTGCATTGAGCGCGTGAGGCGCATCGGTCGCCATCGTATGCGCCAGCAGGTGCGCGGCGCCCGGCGTCGCCTTGAACCCTCCTGTCCCCCAGCCGCAGTTCAGGAACAGGCCCTCGACCGGTGTCATGCCGATGATCGGCGAGCGGTCGGGCGTGACGTCGACGATCCCGCCCCAGTTACGCAACATCCGCATTCTGCGGAATTGCGGGAAGATCTCGCAAATCGCCTCCAGCGTATGCTGCGCGACGTGAAGCCCCCCGCGCTGGGTGTAGCTCGTATATACGTCGGTGCCCGCGCCGATCACCAGTTCACCCTTGTCGGACTGGCTGATATAGGCGTGGATCGTGTTCGACATGACCACGCAGGGCAGGACCGGCTTCACAGGCTCCGACACCAGCGCCTGCAACGGAAAGCTCTCGAGCGGCAACCGCAGGCCTGCCATGCCCATCACGACGCTGCTGTTGCCGGCCGCGGACACGCCGACCTTCGCCGCCCGGATCGGGCCGCGGGACGTCTGGACCCCGATCACCCGCCCCGAACGGTCGCGGTCGATCCCCGTCACTTCGCAATTCTCGATGATGTCGACGCCCCTCGCGTCGGCAGCCCGGGCGTACCCCCAGGCCACGGCATCATGGCGAGCGGTGCCGCCGCGGCGTTGCAGCGCGGCGCCGATTATCGGGTAGCGCATGCCGGGATCGATGTTGAGCGGCGGGCAATAGGCCTTTGCCTGTTCCGCCGTCAGCCACTCGTTGTCGACACCGTTCAAGCGATTGGCGTGGATGTGACGCCGGAACACCTGCTCGTCATGGACCGTGTGAGCCAGCATCATCACGCCGCGCCGTGAATACATGACATTGTAGTTCAGTTCCTTGCTCAGCGTGTCCCACTTCTTGACCGCATGATCATAGAGCGAGGAGCTCTCGTCGAAGAGGTAGTTCGAGCGGATAATCGTCGTGTTGCGGCCGGTGTTTCCGCCGCCGATCCAGCCCTTTTCCAGCACGGCAATGTTGGTGAGGCCGTAGTCGCGAGCGAGATAGAAAGCAGCGCCGAGGCCATGGCCGCCGCCGCCGATGACAATGGCGTCATAATGCGATTTGGGCGCCGCGGCGCGCCACTGCTCGCGCCATCCCGAGTGATTGCGCAGTCCCTGGCGAACAAGCGAGAAGAGCGAGTAACGCTGCATGTCAGCCACGCACCGGAACGGTGTGGTTGAGGACAAGGCGGCCGCCATCGGCGTAGAGAATCTGGCCGGTCATATAGGAGGAATCCTTGCTGGCCAGGAACGCGGCGATGCCGGCAATTTCCTCGACGTCGCCGACGCGGCCGAGCGGCGTTCGGGAGAGCACGGCACGCAGCGCGTCGGTATCGCGCAGAAGCGTGTTCTGAGCCAGATCGGTGGCGATGGTCCCGGGACCGATCGCGTTCACGCGAATGCCGGACTCGGCGAGCGCCAGCGCCATCGCGCGCGTCATCTGGTTTATCCCGCCTTTCGACACCGCATAGGCGAGTTGATCGCCGATCGCGACCACCGCGTTGATCGAACTCATATTGATGATCGAACCCCGGATGCCATAAGCGACCATCTCGCGGGCGACCGGCTGACTCATGAGAAAGACGGACTTGAGATTGACGCCGAGCACGCGATCGAAATCAGCCTCCGCCAATTCGAGGAACGGAGCCTTGTGGACGATGCCGGCAACGTTGATGAGCGCATGGGCAGGTCCGCCCCATTCGAAGATGTCCGCGAGGCATCTTTCGACGTCTTGCGCGCTTGATACGTCGAGCCCGTAGCCCCGTAAATCCGCACCGCTTGCGTCGAGCCGGGCGGCTTCCGCTTCAACCTTCGCGACATCGATATCGCACATCGCGACCTGATATCCATCATCGAGGAAGCGCGATGCGCAGGCGAGACCGATTCCCCGGGCGGCGCCGGTGACTATGACCAGCGGTTTGAACTGCTTGCTCATACCGCCTCCGCTGCTCCGGAACGACGCGGGTCGGCGCAGGCACTGGCGACGCCGCCGGGCGAAATATGAACGCCCTCGTAGCTGCCGGCATGAAAGCTCCACGGGCTCGTCAATTCGAACCGCAGTCCCCGCGCCGCGGCCGCTGCGTGTATCGCGGGCGTCCCGCAATCGAGCTCGATCGCGACGCTGTTCGCCGTGCTTCCGCCATAGATCGGCCCGCCGATCCGCGGCCGGTGCACCGATGTCTCGATATCCATACCGAAATCGAGGATGTTCAGCGCGTTGGTCACACAATTCTGGATTAACGCCACGCTCGGCGATCCGGCCGCAAGCACGGGCTTGCCGTTCGAACCGAAGATGATGTGCGGTGCAACGTAACAGGTTGCGCGGTCGCCGGGTTTCGGCATGTTGCGCGCGAAGTGAGCGGCGCCGGACCACAGGCTCATGCCGTCGACCATCAGTCCGTTCATCCACGGCAGCGACATGACCGAATGGAGAACCGTCGCGACATTGCCGTCGCGATCGACCACCGTCAGATGGTTCGAGCCGGGGTAAGGGGAACGCGCCGGATCGACCGGCACGGGGTCGCGCATCTTCATGAGCTCGAAGCGCATCGCCGCATAATCCTTCGACAGGATGGTCTCAAGCGGCGTCGGCCAGCTGTTGGGGTCGCCTTGTGCGGCCCCGTCGAGCGGAACCTCGAGGCAGAAGCGCGACAGCCAGTACAGGCTATCCGCGCTGTCGGTGGGCATGCCCCATTCAGCGACCGGAATCTGCTCGATCAGATTGAGGATTTCTATGATGTGGGTGCCGCCATTGTCGGGCGGCGGCGAACCGGCGATCCTGTGCCCGCGATAGCTTCCCCAGGCGGGCTCCATCCAGCGCGGGGCGAAGCGGTCGAAATCCTCCATCGTCAGCACGCCGCCAGCGGCGCGAACGGTTTCGACGACCTTTTCGGTAAAGCGCGACCGGTAGAAATAATCGACCCCGCCGGTTGCCATCTTCTCGAGCGTATCGGCGAGCCGGTGGTTGACGACGATCTCGCCGGGGCCGCGCAGCGCATTGTCGCGAAAATAAATCTCGCGTCCCTCCTCGCTGAGGCCGATCTTGCCCGCCTGCTCGAACATCATGCCATAGAGAAAGGGATAGATCGGAATACCCGTTCGCGCGAGCTCGATAGCCGGAGCGGCGAGTTCCTCGCGCGATTTCGTCGCATGGCGCTCGCGCGCGGCTTCCCAAGCCGCCCAGAAGCCCGGGACCGCAACCCCGCGTCCCGTCGCGAGGTCCGCGCCGGTTATTCCGCCAAGCCCGGCGAGCGGCGCGTTCATCGAACCGTTGAGATATCGGGTAGCCCCCGTCGCGGCGTCGTAGTGCATCATGCTGAGCATGCCGAAGGCGGTGGTCATGTGCGGCTCGACCACCGTTTGCGCCAGCGAGGCGGCAAGGATTGCGTCCACTGCATTGCCGCCGTCGCGCAAGATCGCGGTGGCGACGCGCGTCACGATGGGGTGCGAGGAAACCGCGACTCCCTCCTTGCCCGAAGCCATGCGTTTCCGGCCGAAAATCGCACGGTCGGAAAGCTGGCGGATATCGTCGACGTCGAACATCATCAAACTCCCGGGGTCTTGGTCGCAGGGCCGCGACCGGTCACGCGAATGCGCTCATGCCGCCTTTTCCGATGCTGTAATCGCGCGGCGGGGTTTGGCGCATCAGATGCTCGACGAAATAGTCCCATTGCCGCCGCAGAAAGTAGGGCTCTGCGAGATAGAAGTGCGTGCCATTGGGCATGTAGAGCAAATCATAGGACCGGTTGGCCTGGTTGAGCGCCGCGCAAAGCT
>NZ_DASWTD010000407.1:0-6413 GCF_036402335.1 Sphingopyxis sp.
CGGCAAGCCCGTGGCAGCGCCCGAAGAGCCCGAGGGGTTCGGCGAGGCGATCACCGACCAGCGGCAGGGGATGGCCGACCGTTTCGGCCCCGCCGCGCAGTGGCTCGGCATCTCCGACGGGTTCGCGCGCATGGGGAATACCGAATCGGCGGCGAAGACGCTGGAAGCGGGGCTGGCGAGATATCCCGACAATGTCGACCTGTGGGTCGGGCTTGGCAATGCGCTCGCTGCGCATGGCGGTGGTGTGATGTCGCCGGCAGCGGCGCTCGCGTTCGACGAAGCGGCGAAGCGCGATCCATCGCATCCGGCCCCGCCTTTCTTCGCCGGGCTGGCGCTGGCGCAGGGCGGCGACTTGCAAGGCGCCGAGAGGGTGTGGAGTCGGTTGCTGGCGCGGAGCCCCGCCGATGCGCCGTGGCGGCCCGATCTCGAAATGCGGCTTGCCCAGCTTCGCCAGGCGCTCGGACCGCAATTGCCGGCTGAAACCCCGGCGGCTGTACCCCCCGCGGACGTCCCAAATTGAAACCTATTACAAAGGCTCGGGCTCGTCTAAAGGCGCGCGATGACTGCTGAGTCGCAACAGGCGGCGGGCGGCGCGCCAAGCGCTGCGATTGCTGCCGCCGAAACGGCCCATTACGGGCACGGACATCACGGCGATGGCAAGCTTAAGCTTGCCGTCGGTGCGATCGGAGTCGTGTTCGGCGACATCGGCACCAGCCCGCTTTACGCGTTCCGTGAAACCTTTGCCGGACATCATCCGATCGAAGCCGACCGGCTGCACATTTATGGCGTGCTGAGCCTCGTCTTCTGGTCGATGATGCTCGTCGTCACTTTCAAATATGTGCTGACGATCATGAAGGCCGACAACAAGGGCGAGGGGGGCAGCCTTGCGCTGCTCGCGCTGATCAGCCGCTCGTCGGGGGAGAAGCGCTGGACCTGGCCGATCATCCTGCTCGGCGTGTTCGCGACCGCCCTCTTCTATGGCGACAGCATGATCACGCCGGCGATGTCCGTGCTCTCGGCGACCGAGGGGCTTAGCTACGTCAACAAGGGGTTCGAACCCTATATCGTGCCGATCGCGCTCGCGATCCTGATCGGGCTGTTCGCGATCCAGTCGCGCGGGACGGCGAAGGTCGGAATGCTGTTCGGGCCGATCATGCTCGCTTATTTCACGATGCTTGCGGTGCTCGGCATGATCCATATCGTCGACCATCCCGGGATTATCGTCGAGACGCTGAACCCGGTGAACGCGCTGCGCTTTTTCTATGTCGACGGCTTCACCGCCTTCATCGCGCTTGGTGCGGTGGTGCTCGCGGTGACGGGAGCCGAGGCGCTTTATGCCGACATGGGGCATTTCGGGCGCGGGCCGATCGGCCTTTCCTGGCTGACCTTCGTTCTGCCCGCGCTGATGCTCAACTATATGGGGCAGGGCGCGATGGTGCTCGAGGCCGAGGTGGGGCCGCGCAGCGACCTGATCGCCGATCCCTTCTTCCAGATGATGCCCGAGGCGTGGCAGGTGCCGGTCGTGATCCTCGCGATCCTCGCGACGATCATCGCGAGCCAGGCGGTGATCTCGGGCGCCTTCTCGCTGACCCAGCAGGCGATCCAGCTCGGCTTCATGCCGCGCCTGCGCGTCGAGCATACGAGCGCGTCGGCGGCGGGACAGATCTATATCCCGATGGTCAACTGGGGGTTGATGGTGATGGTCATCATCCTCGTCCTTTTCTTCGGATCATCGAGCAACCTGGCCGCGGCCTATGGTATTGCGGTGACGGGCGCGATGTTCATCGATACCTGTTTGCTGAGCGTCGTGCTGTTTACCTTGTGGAAATGGCCGGCGTGGAAGGCGCTGCCGATCCTTGCGGTCTTTTTCATCGTCGACATCGCCTATTTCGGCGCCAACCTGATCAAGGTGCCCGACGGCGGCTGGGTGCCGCTGGCGATCGGCCTCACCATTTTCACCATGCTGACGACCTGGTCGCGCGGGCGCAAGTTGATGCAGCAAGAAATGGCCGACGGTGCGATGCCAATCCCGGTGTTCGTCAAGTCGGCGGCGAACAGCGCGACGCGTGTGCCGGGGACGGCGGTGTTCATGACGTCGAGCAGCGACGGCGTCCCTCACGCGCTGCTTCACAACCTCAAGCACAACAAGGTTCTGCACGCGCGGATCATCCTGCTGACGATCAAGATCGCCGACGTACCGTTCGTGCAGGAGGAGAAATTCTGCCTGCTCGAGGATCTGGGGCAGGGATTCCACCGCCTCGTACTCAATTACGGCTTCATGCAGCCGATCGACGTGCCCGAGGCGCTGACCCGCGTCACGAGCTGCGGCGGCGAGTTCAAGATGCTGGAAACCAGCTTTTTCCTGTCGCGCCAGACGCTGATCGCGGCGAGCAAGCCCGGCATGCCGATCTGGCGCGAAAAGCTGTTCGCGTGGATGCTGCGCAATTCGGAAAGCGCGATGGAATATTTCCGCCTTCCGACCAATCGTGTGGTCGAACTGGGCAGCCAGGTCGCAATCTGACGCGGCTCCGCAAGGTTAACTTCGTGACATGTCCGAATAAGAGTTTGTGCATTGGGGCAAGTCTTGCGATGCAAGGATGAACCTACAAAGGTCGACCAGCCTATGGATGTCGGCAACAACGAAGCTCTAATCCCGCCCGTACCGCCGGAACCCTTTGCCCTGATTGCCGGCATGGCGATGCAGGGCGATGGCGACGATACGCTGGCAATGTCGCTCCGGCGCATGGGGCTGCAACCCGAGCGTGTTGAGGGTGAAGAGGCCGGCACATCCGCGCGCATCGCATCGCCGCGTTTTCGCCTGACCTTCGGCGCCGTGTCGGTGATCGCCGGCAGGGCGGAGGGCGACGTGCTGGAGATGGCCGATCCCGACCATCCGTCGACCAGCCTGCTCGCATCGAGCCTGCCGCGTGACTGGCGGGAGAACGGTCAATGCTGGATATTTGTCCCGGAGTGCGGCGAGGCATCGGAATCATCGGCCGGAAAACCGGCACAAATGCGCGAGTTTTTCAAGATGGTGGTGCTGCTGATCGACTTGTTCGATGCAAGCCATATCTTCTGGTCGCCCGCGCGCCTGTGGTCGGACGCGCAGCAGTTCCGCGCCTCGGTGGCCGAGATGCTGGCCAGCGGCATGCCGCCGGTGCTGCATCTGGTCGCGTTCCGGCGCCACGAGACCGGGGACGGCGCAAGCATCGGAACGCGCGGGCTGGCGCTGTTTGCGGGACAGGAACTGGAAGCGCGCATACCCGTCGGCTGGACCGTGGCAGAGATGGTGCGGCGCCTGTCGCGCCTCGCGCTCGATATGATGCTGAATGGCCCGATCCGCCATAACCGCACGATGCGCGGGCTGGGGCCGAGCGAATGGATCGGCCTGTCGCCGCAGGCGACGAGCGGGGGCATGCGGTCGACGGTGGTAGTCGAGTTCGGCAGCGACGGTTGATGCAGCGGCGCGGTTGGCAGGGCGCTCCGCCGCCGCAAACCGGTTTTCAGCGCCATCATCTCATCCCCATTGCGTTGCTCCGGCGTCCCCAGATGGCGGTCCTGTTCGACCATTTGCAGGCCGAGGATTTCGCGCTGCAGCATTTCGACCGCAACGGACTGATACTTCCCGCCTGCGAGCCGGCGGCGCTGAAATCGGGACATGCACTGCATCGCGGGCCGCACCATGGCTATAGCGACGTGGTCGCGGCACGGGTCGAACGAATCCGCGCGCATTTCGTCCTTCACGCCTCCGCGGATATGCGAACGGCGCGGCGAACCGCGGTGATGCGCCTCCGCCTGCTCCAGGATGCGACACGACGCGCGCTGACCGACCGGCATGGTGCCGGTTTCTGGCTCAATCGCCGCGATCCGATGCGGTTGTTCGTCGATCGCCCCTATCTGGACGAGGCGATCGACAAGCTGTTCGGGGCGTCAAATGAAGCGCCGGCTACGGCCGAGAGCGAAGGTTCAGCTCTTCCGTTCGACAACTGAAAACTGGGGCGTCGCCCTCGTCAGCACGTCTACACAGGCCCATCCGGTCACGAACTGATAATGCGCAACGGGGCTGTTCACTTCTTTCCAGAGGCCGGATTGCAACCGAGAAAATCGGCTTTCTGTCACTTCATATGCGAAATGGTCGGGCACGCGCCCTTCCTCCGGCGTGTCGTCTTCCTCGGTGCTCAAAGCCATCTCGTCGAGGATTCTGACGACGCACGAAAGATCGAAGGAAACGCGTAGGAGCCGTTCGGGTTGATCGGGCAAAATGAAGTCGGCGACGACACCGTCGGTATCCCATTGAAAGCCGACAAGATCGCTTGCGACGGCCTTCAATGCTACTCCAGCGTCTATTGGTTTGTAGTTGGGCATCGCCGCACCTTATCGATCATCGTCACCCCGGACTTCATCCGGGGCCTGTCTTCTTGAAGGAAAAAGCGGATCCCGGGTCAAGCCCGGGATGACGTAAGGGAATGGCGCTTTGTCCGCTCCTCACCCCTAAGCGGCCGTGGAAGAGCCCGCCAACAGGGGCCTAAAGCCTGACCTTCGCCTCGAGTTCGCGGCGGGCGGCGAGATATTGAGCTTCGAGTTCGGCGACATATTCAGCGACCGGGCGCACCGCGGTCACGGGGCCTATGCCCTGGCCCGATCCCCAGATGTCCTTCCACGCCTTGACCTTGGTGTTGCCGCCCGAGCCGAAGTTCATCGTCTTCAAATCGCCTTCGGGCAGATTGTCGGGGTCCATGCCCGCCGCGACGATCGACTGGCGTAGATAATTGCCGTGTACGCCGGTGAAGAGGTTCGAATAGACGATGTCGCCCGCGCGCCCCTCGACGATACCATTCTTGTAGCTGTCCTCGGCATTCGCCTCGGCCGTCGCGATGAAAGCACTGCCGATATAGGCGAGGTCGGCGCCGCACGCCTGCGCAGCAAGGATCGAGCGGCCGTGGCCGATCGCGCCCGACAGTGCGACCGGGCCGTCGAACCATTCGCGGATTTCCTGCACGAGAGCAAAAGGCGATTGCCGCCCGGCGTGGCCGCCCGCGCCCGCGGCGACGGGGATCAGGCCGTCGGCGCCCTTCTCGATCGCCTTGCGGGCAAAGCGGTCGTCGATGATGTCGTGGAGCGTGATGCCGCCCCAGCCATGGACCGCCTGGTTGAGTTCCTCGCGCGCGCCGAGCGAGGTGATCGTGATCGGCACTTTCCATTTCTCGCAGGTCGCGATGTCCTGAAGCAATCGGTCATTCGATTTATGGACGATCTGGTTGACCGCATAGGGTGCCGATGGACGGTCGGGGTTGGCGCGGTCCCACGCTGCGAGTTCCTCGGTGATCTGGTGCAGCCATTCGTCGAGCAAGGATTGCGGCCGCGCGTTAAGCGCCGGGAAGCTGCCGACAACCCCCGCCTTGCATTGCGCAATGACAAGTTCGGGCCCCGAGACGATGAACAGCGGCGATCCGATCACGGGGAGGCGCAGGCGGTCGAAAATCGGGGGAAGGGCCATGGTGAATCAGTCTCCAGTTGCGGTTTGCAACTGACCTTAACGTAAACGGAAGGTCGCGCAAGAGCTTCCGGGCTGGCTTGTTGACCGGCGTCTATCGATGCGCGACGGTTGTTGGTCCGGCGGATGTTTGCGCTCGTTGCCCTCGCGCGGCAAAATGACGCGATGCAATTGTTCAAACCCAGCGTGCTTCCCGCGTCGACCGACATTGCGCGCCACCATCACCGCGAGCCCTATGCGACGTTGGTATTGGCCGGTGCCTATGAGGAAACGGGCGATTCCGGGCGATTGTCGGCGCGAGCAGGGGAAATATTGATGCACGGGCCTTTCTCGGCGCATCGCGACCGCATTTCCGCGGCAAGAACGGTGGTGATCGATCTTCCCTTGCCCTTCGACGCACGCGAATGGCCGGCCCGCGCTTATGTCGCCGACCCCGATCGCATTGTCCGGCTGGCCGAGCGCGATCCGATGGGTGCGGTGACGGAGATGATCGCCGGGTTCACACCGGCGTGCGCCGCCGAAGAGGAGGAATTGCCCGACCAGTTGTCGGTGGCGCTCCGGAGATCCGCCGCGCCGCGGATCGGCGAATGGGCGGCGGCGCACGGCCGTTCGCGCGAGCATGTCTCGCGCAGTTTCGAAAGGCTCTATGGCGTGTCTCCCGCCGCCTATCGCGCCGATTGCCAGGCGAAACGGGCGTGGCGGATGATCGTCGCGGGCGATGACAGTCTCGCGGGGATAGCCGTCGAGGCAGGTTATGCCGACCAGGCGCATATGACGCGCGCGGTGACGAAGCTTACCGGCGTGTCGCCGCGCCGCTGGCGGCGGGGTGCCGCCTGCTGATGAATGCCCGCTTTGGGTTGGTGAGCTGTCCCTTTTGTGCACCCCGGCGAAAGCCGGGGCCCAGAATTCTAACGCGAAC